>QMRH01000044.1 GCA_003650675.1 Thermoprotei archaeon
CTCCGGTGATGATCCACTCTCGCTCACTTGTGATTGGGCTGTGAAACAAGGAGTTGTGGTCGTCGTAGCGGCGGGTAATGAGGGAAACGACTACTTCACCATAACCGCACCGGGCAGTGCTAGACGCGTGATCACGGTTGGTGCTAGTGACAAGTATGATGATATAGCCTACTTTAGTAGTCGTGGTCCCACGCTCGATTATAGAATAAAGCCTGATGTTGTAGCCCCTGGAGTGGACATAAAATCGGCGTATCCGAGTGGTTACGCTTATATGGATGGAACCTCTATGGCCACCCCCCACGTTAGCGGTCTAGCGGCATTAATCCTTCAAGCTTACCCGCAACTTAAGCCTGGGGAGGTCAAATCGCTAATAGCCTCTAGTGCAAGGTTGCTCCCGCGTTATATGGTTCTAGGCTCGAATACTAACTATCCGCAGGCCTCGATGTATTACTCTGTCTTTGAGCAGGGGGCAGGGAGGGTAGATGCGTACTCTGCCATAAGTGCGCTACTTTATCTAAAGCCGGCTATCATAGACTTGGGCGTGACATCCGGGGATACGGTAATCGAGAAGAATATGACACTATGCTTCACCCCGTGGACTTTAAACATCTCTTCGCCACTCAACATAACCTTCAGTATAAGCGTCACGTCTATTATGGAGCCAGATAAGGAGTTCAATTCTAGCTTCCACCTCTACTGTATCGTGACACTTGCGAACGGCACACAATTCCAATTCTCATTACCAAGAGCTCTTGCTGTGGATCTATGTATGTCTCCCAGTATAACCCTAGTCCTAGAGGCCGACCTTAAAGGGTTACCATATCACGACTATGAGGGTATAATCTGGGTGAGAAATGCAAGCAATCCTTCACAGGTGCTAGCCCACGCGGTCTTCTCCGTCTTCAAGTTACATAGGGTAATAATCACCAAGATATCGCCCGAAGGAGAGCCACTAGGCTACTCCTGGGTAGATATAGTAAAAAACAATACTTCAAATAAGGACTTGATAAGATGGTTATGGTGCATTACCAGCGAAACAGGAAAAGCGGAGGTATACTTACCAAGTGGTGAGTACTTCTTCATCACCGTCGACATATTTGACAGCACGACATACTATGTGGCTAAGGTCGTAAAAATAGCCGAAGCCACAACCTATATTACCATTGATGAGCGAGATACGTACCCCATCAGGTTGGTAAAAGAGCCGAACATGGTACTCATGGAAAAAGGTCTTTATACAATAATACCCTACTATGATAGCTATTGGAATAAGTGGTATTATTATAGCATTGGAGTATTATTCTATTACCCAGCTTCAGTAGTTAACTATGCAAATACACCATTCCTAACCCTAGTAAGGTACCTTTATTGTGATGAGGACTACATTAACCCATCTGCACTAGATCTGATAGAAGCGCCAACAATATACTCCGCTTACGAAGCCTTCCCAAGAGTAAGCTCAGGGATAAATACATCGATGTTATATTGCCTTGAGCTGATGCTATCCAAGCCCAACAATCCAGCCATTCTGGCTCCTCAGGTATTGGTATATTACTATCACCGTATAGTGATAGTAGTTCCTCCATGAATTTACTCGTTAGAGGTATAAGTCGCCCCGCGTAGTATGCGTAGGGCACGTAGCGGTTGGGGATAGTGCCTAGATACTCCCAGCAAGTATCAATCTCTGCATAGTCTACGGCTTCCTTCCTTTCATAAGACTCCGTCATCATGTTCAGTGACTTGGGCGCGTTAACTACCCACCAGAAAGAGTACAACCAATCCCCGAACTTTAAACTCCTGTAGTAGGCTTCAAAGTATAGATCATAACAAGTTCCTACGGAAACTGGGGGTGAAGCATAAGTTCGGTATTCTAACTTTAGCTCTAAATCGAATTCCGGCGTTATGTCTATGCTCTAGTATATGTTGCGCGAGGCAGTTAGCATGGTATTGGGACGGGCTTTGTAATAGTAGCCTACGCCTGTTCGTGAACGACGAGTTAGTGAGCGAGTATAGTACTTCGGAACCTTACATATGGCGGTGGTATGGTGAGAACATAACACTACCTGCAAATATAACTATTGTAAGGGAGCTCTGGCGCGAACACAACCTAGGCACATACATGAATTGTTCATTAGATATAAGAGGCTTCGCGGGGAACTTGGGTAACGAAACAGAGTACTATTATCCGTGCGATTGGTACGAGATCCGCGGCATTTTTGTAGAAGGACTAGACCTCAACAACACCCTGTCTACAGGTAGTCCGTACAAGTTGAAAGTAGTGTTATTTAATGAGACGGGTATTGAGCACTACGACCTATACTATGCATATGACTATGATGAAGCCTGGCGTACGGCGGGTAAGCGCATAATTAACTACGGATCTTGCATGGTGCTTGAGTTTACGCTAGAGCCTCCCGAGCTACCAAGCTATCTCTCATTCAAGCTTGAGCTCAGTAGAGGCCCACTCATAGAGGAGAAGTTGGTAAACGGGGTGCATGTGATTACTAAACTCTACGACTCCTTCAAGGTCAGGCTCTACTGCTACAGGGCGATATATGTGTTGCCATATGCGGTAGCACCTATGTCCGTCTGGGGGGTGGTGTTAGGGCAGGCTGGAGGAATACCAGCTGTAGCAAACGCAACCATAGAGGCTAGGTTCCTAAACGGAACCATAATTAACAGTACTAAGACGAATGAGTGGGGCTTCTACAACCTAACAATAAGGGGCTTAGAGGCTGGCACGGCATTCAGGCTAATCGCGCGCTATGGATCATGGGTTAACGATACGGTCGTCCTAGAATTCCAGCCGAGCGCCTCTATCCGCGTTGATTACACCTATACGCCAAGCATGATCCATACCATCAAGGTCGAGCTCTTGAAGGGCTGGAACCTGATAGGGCTATCGCTTAAGCCCGAGAACTGTACAGTCGAGTCCATATTTGGAGAGAACCTAACTCGCATAAGCGTAATCTATGGTTATGAGAATGGTTCATGGCTCTACTGGTGGACTCCTATGGCAGGTGGTCTCAAGGAGTTAAAGCCTGGAATGGGCTACTGGGTCTACGCGAAAAGCAATTTCACGCTAACGCTAAAAGGAACCATACCGCCTAGACCAAGCCTCAATCCAGGCTGGAACTTAATAGCCCTCACAGGCACAACGAGTGCCTCCCCAGAAGAGTACCTAGAAGGATACGACTGGACTGTAATCTACGGGTATAACGCATATACTGGAGGGTGGCTGTGCTACGTGAAGGGCATGGGGGGCAACCTTAAGGCGCTTGAACCAGGCCTAGGATACTGGGTTTACGTAGGAGGCTAGGGGAAGCAAAATATATTTCGTTTTTATTAAAATGACCACTAATCTAACTTAATATTAATAGTATTCTATGCAAAAGCCTGAAGAGTGGTATAGCCGTCTTGAAGCCTGGAAAAGGCTACTGGGTATACATAAACCCGCAATAGGAGCCAAAACACCGAAAATTCGGAGTTTTTCGTTAGATAACGCGTTATCTAACGTTTTATAACGTTATCTAACAACCACCCCAAGCGTTATCTAACATTATATAACGTTAGCTAACGCACCTCCCAAACGTTATCTAACGTTATATAACAGGCTAGTGACCCGTCTCAATCAACGAGGCGTGCATCCCACATAGCCAAGCCTCCCTAACCCTCCCGCTGGTATCAACCCACCTGACCTTCCTTATGGCTGGGAAGGGGCAACCTGGGTACTCGCACTTCCTCGGGTTAGCCTCAACGTGGTACCTGTAGAGGGGCCTAGCTTGGGAGCCTAGTGAGCTTACCTCTATATCGAGCTTGACTGGCATACCGCTTAGCTGCGCTATCCTCCCAATCTGCTCGGCGACCCACCACTCCAGAAACCTCAACCACTCCTCCAAAGCATTAAACATGGATACACCATGCTAATTTAGACCTAATAAGCTATAAAGGTTCTTTATGTTAGTTTCCTCCTTGAAACAACAATAATTAGCATTTCCATTCTCAATCTAGCATTATTACAGGAATGCTACTAAAGCTAAATGAGCAAGGAATTAAAAGGGAGAGAAAGTTTAAAAAGGAAAAGGACTAGTGTAAAGAAAATGTTGGGAGAAGTATCAATGAATCACCTAAATGTAGTCATAATAATAGTTGATGCACTAAGGAAAGATCATGCTAAGCCCCTTATAAATAAGTTAAAGAGACTGGACTTCGTATCCTATGAGAACGCTATAGCGCCCGCTTCTTGGACTATACCGAGTCATGCTTCCATACTTACTGGGCTGTATCCGTTACTTCATGGTGCACATGAAACCAAGCATACAAAAGTTCCTGATATTAAGCTAAAGAAAAGTAGTTTCCTACTCAGTATTAAGCTATCGAATCTAGGGTATGAAACTTACCTGCTTACTGCAAATCCTTTTATTAGACCTGAGAATGGATTTATAGGATTTAAGCATTTTTTCGAACCGAGCTTTCCTAACCTGCTATCTAAGGCAGAGACATTAAAGCTATCGAGGATAAAGGAAAAACATAAGGTAAAGGGAAAGCTCGGGATTATTAAAGCCCTCCTAGCTGAAAAACAATATAAGTTACTTGTAAGTTTGATAATGAACTTCTTTTTTGTAAAAAGCTACTTAAGGTTTATTAAGGGTTGGCCTAGAGAGAAGGGCTCTAAAGATATTATAAGAGAGCTTCATAAATTCCAAGTCTCTTCAGAAACTGCAAACTTCATTCTCATTAACTTGATGGAAATTCATGGTCCGCATCCAATAGGTCGAAACATTACAAGAATGGACTGCTTAATGGGTAAAGTACCGCATGAAATTATCCGGCTCTGGAGATACTATTATCAGAGGCAAGTTGACTATGTAACTAGTAAGGTGCTAGAGCTTATGGGAGTTCTTGAAGAGAAACAAATATTCGATAACTCCCTAATCATAGTTACGAGTGATCATGGCGAACTCTTAGGTGAAGACAAAAGGCTTGGTCATGGGACTTTCCTTTACGATGAGCTCCTGAGAGTTCCTCTTCTAATAAAATATCCAAGCGAGATGAATGTGAGGATCACGGAAGACAATCTCAGATATATAAGTTTAATAAGGTTAAAGTCCCTTATCATGAGTCTTATAGCCAGTAAATTAAGAGATGACCGCATTCTATATTCTGATACTGTACTTGCTGAATCATTCGGAATACCTGAACTAATACCATTTTCAAATAATGAAGAAAAGCAATATTTAGATTCTCTTGAGAAGTATTGTATAGCTATCTATCACAAGGGCTTTAGGGGAATATTTAATGTTAACGACTGGAACTTTGAAGAAATAATATCCTACGATCCTGATAAAGCAGTTACAGAGGATGTAAAAAGAGTATTAAAAAAGAGGATAATAGCTCATCTAAATATTGCATTATCGACTAAAGCCTTAGGATCAAGGAATTAAGGTTTTTGCATATATCACTTAGACATAATAGGACGTAAGGATTCTGGATTTTCCCAGTACTTAGAAAATAATGCTAAGAAGCTCCTTTACTCTTTTTAAAAAGATTGCCCTCTGGAAACTTGGCACAAAATCCTCAATATCTTGATAATTCTCCACCCTGCTTAAATACCCTAGGAGCATCCTCAACCCAAGCTTTGGGGAGTTAAGAGCGAAAAGCATACACCTACCTAAGGCATATAGCCAGAAGTAGTTTAGTGCCCTCATAGCCTTACCCCAAAGGTAAGCCTTCCTCGGGCTCACCTTAGTCTCCCTAAGTAACGAGAAGGCTATGTCCTTGTATACTGCAACTTTCATACCATCCTTTAACGCCCTGAATACAAGCCAAGGCTCAAACCCATAGTTCTCTGGGTACCTAAAGCCGATGCTCCTAAACCATCTCGCATCTATAAGTCTACCAGCCCCTCTAACCCCGTATTCTCTGGTGACTTCACCATGAGCGACTCCTGAGGCAATAACTGCCTTGTCTTGTCTCATCCGCCTAGTGATTTCTTCAACATAGGTGGGCGGATATACACAGTCCGCACCAGAAATCATTACATAATCTAGATCGAGTTTTTCAGCTATCTCAAGACCTCTATTAATTAAGTAGGCGATATAAGGAGTTCCAGATAAATTTTCGTTGGTTCTCCTTTCAACCCTAACCACAGTCGTGCCGAGCCTCCTAGCCACACATCCCGTACCATCTCTGCTACCATCATCCACTACAACAACCTTCACAGGTTTTACTGTTTGATTAAAGATACTCTTTAAAGTATGTACTATTCTATTCACCTCATTCCTAGCAGGTATTACTATAACATACTTCATACTCTCGATACCCATAATGAGAAACCAAGTAAGGCAAATTAAATCCTTATATCCATACAAACATCAGAACTAGAAAGTATGAGAGTACTACACATATGGAACACCGCAGGCGTTGCTAGCATTTTAGCAAAGTATCAAGCCAAACTATTAGGCTGGAATACATGGGTCATAACTAGGAAAGCCTTTGATAGGCTCGGTCTAACGACATATGGCGAAGCTTGGGATACATCTGCCAGGAAGTTCTACATAAAAGCTTTATTGAAAGCGTCCAGATACGACATAATTCATGTTCACGCTCTAGACAAGATAGTACCGCTCCTTAAGTTGCTATACCCAAGAAAATCAATAATATTACACTACCACGGCACAGATATCAGAAAAAGGTGGAATGAGAGGAAAAAGTATTGGAAGAAAGCAGACCTATTGCTTGTCTCAACTCCAGATTTACTAGAGGGCGCACCAGACATAGCGATATGGCTACCAAACCCAATTGATACAGAACTATTCAAGCCCATACCTCACATCAAACGAAAACCAAAGACAGCGCTCTATATCTATAAAGGCTTTCATGGCGAAACGATAAACGAGATAAAAGCAGTTGCTCAAAAATTCGATCTAAAACTAACAATCATCTATAGAGATAAAAAACACGTCCCCCATATAGACATGCCAAAACTTCTCAATCGGTTCGAATACTTCATCGATAGAAGGTATATACATTCACTATCCAAGACCGCCTTAGAAGCATTAGCATGCAGGACAAAAGTCATAACATGGGATGATAGGATATTAACTAAACTACCTGAAGAACACAAACCAGAAAACGTAGTCAATTTACTTTTTAAACTAATGAAAGAGTACCTGCCCCTATAACATGAATACACCAATTCAAAACCAGCTTAATGAAGAACCCTATCCATTATGACTTTCATAATATAAAATTCGCATCCTTAAGACCAGACAGAGAATTATAATTCTCCACGACACATCTCCCGTAAGGGGCACTTCTCGCAGTCCCCACGGTATATTACATGCGCAATACCAACCATCACATAGAATAAGATAAATAACAATAGTATAAAGAGTGTCATCATATAGTACTTTAACCCACTAATAGCACCATCAAAAACAGCCCTCATCCTGTGAAGAGCACGTATGACCATACTTGCATCCACCTTACCTATCTCTTTTCACACCATCCTTAATAAAAAACTCTGTATGGAAAGCAGGACTACGCCTAAGCCTATCAATAACAGCCTCCTCAATAACACTACCATCAAGACTAGCGCACTCATCGCACAAGCCATATATGACAACACGACCATCGCTTAGCTCGTAGACCTCCTCATCCCTAGGCACCGAGATGCCTAAGGCAACAATATCCTTAGAACCGCAGACAACACACGGGATCCAGTAGTCACGCAAATCCTCTCCACTAGCAAGGGCGATGACCCTAATTCCCTTAATAGCGATACCACGCTCAAACGCCATCTTCACAGCATTAGCTATCGTGACAAGAGCGGTGTCCTCATCAATGCCAACCCTCGTAAGGACGATTATGAACGGCCTGAAGAACCTCTTAAGCTCCCTAACTGCAACATCACGCCTAATAATACATCACCTATCTTAGTGAGGATTTGCATATTGCTTTTAATACTCTTGCTAGTAGCACGTGAATTTTACTGCTAGGAATTGATGGTATTCCCAGCCTGTAGGCTTGTATCAGCTTATACTTGTTCCTAGCAACAAGGATCGGCAAGAGACCGAGCCTTAGAGCAGCTATGGTATTGGCTAGATTATCCTCAAAGACAATTACTGGGTCGCTAGGACTATAACCTATTTTTTTCAGACAGATTTTGAACATCTCCTCCTTTAAGGGTCCGACCCCCGAATCTCTTCCGACGACTAGGTCAAATAAGCCTTCTAGCCCAACCTTGCCTAATGCCTCCCTAGCGCTCCTCTCAGACTGCAAGGTAGCTATGCTCATAACTGCTTGATCTGTCAATTCTTCGATGCTATTCACGTCCACAAGGCTCTTCGCGAAGTTCGCAGCTTTAAGCTCGTATTCCTCAATAATCCTTGAGGCTTCATTATAGGCTTTCCTATCCCTTGACCATAGTCTGAAGAGCATCGTACGGATCTCTTCCCATTGGTAGGCTAAGCCCAGTCTTATCAGTCTTTCTCTAACCTCCTTCCAGTTAACCTTCAGGCTTATGAGTGTCGAGTCTAAGTCGAAAATTAATAAGGGCTTCCTAGTTGATGAAGTGAGGCGTACAGACAGGTTTAACATCCAAGATCTTAGTTTCCTTGCATCCTTCCTAAGGCTCTCCACCCATTTCTCCTTCTCGCTCCTCAGCCTCGAAAGACCTATTAATGTTTGACTTACAAGCCTAGCTGGGTCGCTAATATCAAGATCTGAGAAGGCTTTTCTCTTGAGACTTCTCATCACCATGAACAGCCAAACCTCTGGCAACTTGGCCAGATACCTTAACCCATCTATAACCCAATAGTACTCCCCGCTACTCACCTTTAGGTTTTTGGCGAGGTTAACTGCATACTCTGGTCCCTCTAGGTAAGCTACTGCTAGTACTGCGGGGAAATGATAGCCGAGCGAAACTGGGAGGTGAAGACTACCCCAGAACTTAGGGTTAAGCTCTACTACTATATACTTGCCGTGCTCGACTTGCCACTTAGTCTCCACCATTAACGGCCCAGTCCAGTTGAGGAGACTCGTGATGCGCCGACCAAGCCTATACAGGTTCGGGTCGCGTACAGGTCCCTTGGCAGCTAGGCTAGCGCCCCCAGAAGGGTCATATTCGATTATCCTCTCGTGAGTAAACTCTAACAATGGCTTCCCTCTGAAGGCCACCACGTAGTAGCCTCGGGTCACTCCCGAGATATACTCCTGAACCAAACATGGAGCCCTTTCCGTTGCTCTTTTGGCGGCGTCGCTTATCGATGGAAAATATTCGGGTCTTGAGGCATCCCCCAATCCTTTAACGACTATAGGAGGCTTAAGGGTATCTATGTGACCCACGTCCATGGGTTCTCTTACTACTAACTGCCTTGGGGTGTTAGCAACTCCGCTCAGCAATTCTGGGAGCAAGTCTTTTCGAGACGCCATAGAGACGCTTTCGTGAAGTGGTGCAGCCAACCCGATATCCTTGTCTGTGAAAAAGTTGCTCCACTTGGAGAAGGTGTACATATCAATGAAATCGACTGGCATTACTAGGTCTACAGCTAGCTCGGCAGCGACTGAGGCTACAGCTAAGGCCCAAGCAACACTCCTTCTATCAGCCTTAATCACTATGGTTTTGCGTATCAACCTTGAGTAGTTGTGAGGATGAAGCCTTCGGTGGGATACTCCCACTACCTCTACACCAATTGTCCTGAGAGAACGAGCCATAGCTATAGCTTTGCGGGAGGCACTGGAGGCTAGCAACACCCTTTTCGTCAGCTTTCTTCACCCGTAGATGCTGCTCCAATACTCGTATATGTCCATAGCGCAAGTCATCCATGCTTTTCTACTTTTCAAGTAGCTTAGAAGCGCTCTGTATAGCTGACTCCACTCCCTCATACGTAGCTCGTCGAAAGTATTGTTGTGCCAAAGTATTGTCAGGACTCCATTGTATTTTTCTACCTGCTTAGCTAACAACTTCATTTTTTCGAAGGCCTCTCTCGGCTTTATGTGAAGATACCCATACAGCGTAGTATCCATTATGGTGAGTGGTATCTCCCAAATGTCTATCATCTCGCCGTCTATGGTACAAGGCTTGAAGGGGTGACACATCCCGTTCCGGAAGCCAGGCATGTCTGCATACCCGAACGTAGTGTCGTACTTAAAGCCCACCTCAGCTAGGATCCTCCAAGTATCCGGAACCTTAAACCTCAAGTAGTGAACTCTGACTCCAAGAATCTTCCTCCCAACGACTTTTTCCAACCTCTCCTTCTCCTCCTTTAGTCTTTGGGGATCGTTATAGGAGTAATATCCAGCATGTAGGCCAACCTCCCATCCTCGCTCAATAATGTCTAACAGTTCTTCTCTGATCTTCTCGACATCGTATCTCTGACCGTATTCCTTGCGACTAGCCTTAAAGAAGAAGGATGAACATGCACCATACTCCTCCTCTAAAGTCATTATATTCTTGAAGTTCAGGTATGGGTTAAATTTCCTGATAAGCCGACAGAGGAGCCTCCTAGAAAACTCGGATATATCCCAGTTCCTGAGAGTCTTCTTCGAGGCGTCAACTATATGCCCCATAGGCGGGTATATGAAATCTACATCGTGAGTTAAACAAACCGCGAACTTATAGCGCCTAGGCCACTCCACTCTTAGAAAACCATTCTCGACTAGATAGGCTGAGACTACCGGTCTCTCCACGTTATTCCTACGAGAAAATTTGAAGAGGAAACGTCCGTGAACGTCACATCGTCCAGAATACTCCTCAGTCGCTACGTATATATCACACAGTTCAGGGTCGTGCTTTACATGTTTAATGATTTCACTCCAAGGACACATACTCTACTACCCCCTTTAACCTTTTCAGATCGCTAAAGCTCTCCTTGAAGCGAGTATACGAACGAGAGCACTTCGTTTACAACACGGTTGATTAAAACATCGTTGGCTTCTGGGACGATCATCTCCAGACGGGCTCTAATATACCTCCTAAGGTTATTCCTATACAGTACTTTCCTCTTCCCCCTCACCGCTTCCACCAAGCTTACCGCCTCCCGCGAGGGTAGGGTGACCCTAAACGTATTCCTAAGCACCCTAAGGTACTCCTGAACCGTACCTACCGAAACGCCAACTTCGTATGCCATCCACGCTGGGTAGAATGGTCTATCCTCGCCCAAGCTTACTAGGGTCTTCAGGAACTTCCTCCTCTGGGGCGAGCTAGCGAAAGCTCTTAGGCGGGATTTTAGGTTCTCGACCCACTCCCTAACCCCCCTATCATCTACCTCCAGGATCCCCCTCATTTCAGGGCTCACGCTTCTTAGCCTCTTAAGCTCCTCCCTAAGCCTAGCGTTCTCCTCCTCCAACGCCTTAACCCTCTCCAAAAGCCTCCCATTAGCCTGGCTCGTTGCCGGAATACTTAGCTCTCTTACCTCCATTACCGCCTTCTCTATCGCTAACTTATCGACACCTCTCACCCGGCTGAGTATGTCAATCTCCATTTTCAACTTATCAATCTCCCTTAACAAACGCTCCTTCTCCTTCCTCTCAGCATCAAGAAGCCCCTCAAGCTCCCTAACCCTAGCCTGCAGCCTAGCCCTCTCCTCTTCCTTCTCCCTCCTTTTAGCTATAGCTTCCTGAACCATCCTCCTTAACTTCTCAATATCCTTTTTTACCCTACCGACCCTAGCTATGGGCTTTACCAGCGGCGTTTCAGCGCCGTGCCTAGTCACCCTCTCGCTAGTAACATGGATTAGCACGGGCTGCTCGTACCACCCATAGACGTAGAACTGGCCGGTCTTCAAGGTCTTCAGCACGTCTCCCCTCAAAGGCTTCAGGTAGTCCTCCACGGCCTTCCTGTCGAGAAGGTCGGTCAGCTTACCAAAGAACCTCACATAGCACTGGCTCAGGGGAGTCTTGTGGAGCTCGGCTGGCCTCTGAGTCCCCATCATTAAGAGTACTCCGAACTTCCTACCCCCAGTGGCTATGGCCTTAATCAGACCCACCCTCCTCATGACGTTCCTGCTCTTCTCTTGCGGCGCTATCATGTGAGCCTCCTCGAGAACCCACAGTGCAGGTCTAGGCTGATTGACCTGGATCCTCCACAATGCCCTCAATACCCTCTCGACCAGCCTACCATACTCGTACTCGTCAGCCAAATACTCCCTAAAGTTGAAATCTAGGCTGAAGCCCTGCCTGTAAGCCTCACCATACGCCACAACGGCATCCTGGCTCAGGGGCAAGTCAGCATTATCACCACCCACTACTAGAACACTCTCGAACACCTCCGCAAAGGTCCAGTACTCGCCATGCACATCTATAAACACGACCTGAAGGCCCTGCTGGATCGCCTGCTCAGCTATAACACCCATCAACCACGACTTACCACTTCCGCTCTCGCCAATAACCGCAATCCTAAGCCCCTGCCTCCTAACAACATCCCTATCAGTATCGATCACCAAGTTGTCAGCAATACGAAACCTCAACCCCCGACCCCCCTTCTAACCCTATAGTAAACCCTCCTCCTGTACGAGATCTTCTCAAGAACACCAAGGAACACGAGCCTCTCAAGCACGTAGTAGAGCCTACTATCACCAAGCCCAATACCAACCCTCCTAGCCTCCCTCCTAATCTCCCAAATACTCTTCCAATCATTAGAAAGGATCCCATAGTGGAAGAGCATAGCCGAGGCCACGTGGAGCAACACCCTCTTGCGAAACCTCCTACCAACAAGGTACCACCAATGAGGTCTGCCCACGCGAACCTTCCTCATCTACCTCCCCAAAACCCTCTTAACAAAAGAGCAAACACTAAGGATCGCAGTGAAGGTTATCATGGAGAGGGCGTACAGGAGGAACACGCCAAGCCACTTAAGATCCTCACGCGCGCTAACACGCCTATAGCGCCTACGCCTCATGACCTCCCCCTAAACCTATCCATCAGCCTCTCAAGCCTCTTCACTAGGTCAGAGATCGCCGCGATGTAGAGGCCAAACAGTATGCATAGAATGCTGGCGATCGACCAAGCTGCTCACTCACCACTAGAAGACCCGCTCATCCCGCTCCCTCCTCCCTCTTCACTATGCCAAAGAGCTTAGCCTTACCAACACGCCTACTCCTAACAACCCCCCTAGCCTCAAGGACAGCCAAGTACTTCGACGCGGTCTCCTTACTAACACCAGCCCTCCTAGCCACCTCCTTAATATGCAGATCCTTTGGATAGACCTCCTCAAGCACCTCAAGAATCCTATTGACAACCTCAGGCCTCAAGCTCACCAAGCACACCATCATAATTCTCAAACATACAGCTTATAAACTTAGCCTAACAGCTAAGCGCTAAAATACGACCATAAAAAGCGAATAATATAAGTAAGCGATTATAAGAAGAAAAATAGGGGGTAGCCTACTTCTTCCGAGCCCTGATTAGCCAGCCGACCACAATACCGATCACTAGACCAACAACGAACAGCGCATACATCAAGTTCCTCGCATTACTAAGCTCAGCGATAAGCGCACCAACCTTCTCCACCAACCTCTCATTCTCCTCCTTAAGACTATCATAGTCGCTCTTCAGCTCATCGTAATCACTCTTAAGCGCGTTATAGCTCTCCTGAAGCTCACTCACCCTACTACTAAGCTCGGCATTCTCGCCCCTAAGGCGCTCCAGCTCAGAAGCAAGCGAAGTCGCATTCTCACGAAGAGTAGCAATCAGCCCCTCAAGCTCAGAAACCCTATCAATCAGCGAAGCAACATGAGCCCCAGCACTGATGAACTTGTACGCGTCCAGCAGGAAAGGCACAGCCTCAGAAGGCGAAGCACCCTTAGCCGTATTAAGGTACGCCTTACCATAGTTTAGAAGCAACTCAATAGCAGGATCCACCATCCCCTCCAGCTGCGAGAGCTGGCCATCCAAGTACGATATCACCTCCGAGACCCCCTCGCTCAGGGCAGCCTCAGCCTTAGACTTGGCCATGTTAGCCAAGTACTTAGCCCTATCATACTCGCTAGCATTAAAAGCAGCCAAGGCATCACTATACAGCTCCAGCGCGTCCTCAAACAGATCCTCGGCCTCCACCAGCTCGGTTATAATCGAGAGCCGGTCGAGCAATGCCCTCACATTACTTATGGTCTCGTTAGCCGATGATATGGCCTCCCTAGCCTCCTCCTCAGGCGTCGGCGGAGGCGGCGGAGGTGGAGCTGGCTTCTTGACAACTTTAAAAGTACAGGAGGCCTGCTCGCCCACAGCCGAAGCGTAGACCTTATACGTGCCATAGGGGGCATCGGACCTCAGCCTAAAGCTCGCACTCCCCTTACCATCACTCCCGATCCTAGCCTGGCCAAACCAAGCCACCTTACCATTAGGATCCCTAACCTCAATGGCAACATCAGTATTAGGAGTACCAGAGACCCTTATAGTAACCCTATCACCGCGATAGTACTCCGACTTATCCGTGGAGACAGAGAGAGGACTAGCCAACACTAGTGAACTTGCGAGCGATAGAAGCAAGACCAGGATCACCAAAAAGCCCAGCAACCTCATGATGTCACCTCAAACTCCACAGTATAAGACTCGGCCAGCGGGTAGCCGCCAAACTGGGCCCAATTACTCCAGACAAACACCGTGACCTCGTAAGTCCCCGTAGGCGC
>QMRH01000045.1 GCA_003650675.1 Thermoprotei archaeon
CTCAAGCTTTTAATAGACCTTTTGCTTTTTATGATGAAAAATGGATTTTCCCCTCGGCCCTCCCGAGTCCGTTCTCAACGTCTAATGTAAAATACCTTAATTTATGATTTAAAGCCCCGGCCGGGATTTGAACCCGGGTCCTCCTCATTTCTCGGGGGATATATCCCCATACCAGTGAGGCGCTCCACCAGGCTGAGCTACCGGGGCTAACCGTTTCATATAAGCCAAGCTAAGTTTTTAATTTTACTCATTAATAAATTTAAAACGGTAGCAAATGCTACCCTTATTAACCATTAATACTAGCCCGCATGAATGGTTGATAATGGTGTTAAAATGGGTCTCTATGCGGCCGCCGGGATTTGAACCCGGGATCGCCGGCGTGGCAGGCCGGCGTCCTTCCAGACTAGACTACGGCCGCCGATATTTATTACGTATTGTGCCAAGATATATTCTTTACTAGATTACAGTTTATTTGAAAGGGAAAACAAGTAGCCTATCAAAAAGTATAATGGCCGAGGGTTCCCGGCACCGTAGTTTCCCAGGGCCTCGCGGACCCTAGTACTCCCAACGGCGAACGGCGGTTTAACTTCCGGGATCTGACGAGTCCGGGTGGTTCCCGCCGTCTATGACCGGGCCCTCGGCCGACAACTACTATGCCATGATTTATTTATAAGGTTTTCCTCCTCTCAAAACGGTAGCATTTGCATACCTTATTAGCTTACTATAACAGCTACTCGTGTATTCTGAATACATGGACTTCTGCTCCATAATATTCGGCGAGTTTCGCGATAACCCTGGCTGATTGTTCTCCCCTACATAGCAACACGCTTTTCTGCACACGGGTTATCCTAGCCCCCCTACTTATAAATTCGTCTAGGTTTTTGTAGAATCGTGGTGGTATGCGTCCACCGCCAACCTTGAAATCGTACACCACTAAATATAAATCATCTTCATCAGTGTACTTAACTTCACGTATGATCTTGTCTATTACCTTTTTTCTAGGCATCTACCAACTCCATAAAAAGCTAGTTTACTGTACCCTTAAAGGACACATTTACCTGTGCTTAAATAATATCACGATATTATTTTAAAAACACTCAGACCCCTTAAGTTCCAGTGAAACAATTATATTATAAAAGAAGCCGAACAACAATAATAGTTATTTTAAAGTATCGTTTAAAATACTTCTCTAAAAATAATAAATAATAATATTTTCCAGTGGAAGTGAAGGGGTCTGCTACCTGTAGAATTATCCAATAGTTAGGTCCGAGAGACTCTTAAAGAAGGTTTATGTAGTCGGGAAAGGGCCAGTTAATGTTCTTACGGTATGTGATGTTGCTTGTGTGTCGTCTACATGTAGATGTGTAGAATCTAAAATAAGTAAGCGATCAAGAGCAGTATAAGTGGTTTTGTCCTTTGCAGAATTTGCTGGTTGTAGAAATTGTAGACCCCTTTGGTTCCACTGGAAACAGTTATTTAGTGTATTTTTATTCTCTTTTTTAGTTAAAAGCAATGTAGAATATGTTAAAAGAAGTAGATCTGTGGAATTTTTTCTCTTTACATAAATTAAATCAAAATAAAAACCTTTGATAGTTTGTTTTACAAGATAACAATATATAGTATGTTAGTTTTCTTTTAACAAAATATTTTGGGTATCTGGATCCATGACGAAAATAAAGATAGAGGATGTGCTACCTTCAGGTGAAAAAATCACCATAACTCTTGAGGGTAGAGAAGTTGATGGGAAAAGGGTAGCTCAAATACTCGATATGCTGAAGATACTTTCAGGCAGCGCGGGGCCAAAGGAGGATGAAAGGATAAGTCTTTCCGACTTAATATGGGATGTGATACAGGAATATTATGGGAACGGGGCCTGGTTTACCTGTAGAAGTGTCTATGAAATTTTACGCCAGGAGTATGGATTGGACCTGAAAATCAGTTCGGTAGCTACTTATCTTCTACGGTTCTACCGAAGGGGGATGCTGGACCGTCAGGGGAAAGGATACGGTATAAAGTATCGTATACCGGTGGAACTATTTTCTAGAAGAGGATCTATGTAAATAAAGAGCTATTACATCGCTCTTGGTTATGATACCTACCGGTTGACCTTTATCTGTGACGACGACGGCTGGAACCCCGCTTAAAAGTATTCTTAAAACCTTATCTATAGTGTCATCCGGACTCACGACAGGCAGGGGGTCCTCTAAGACGCTTTCAACACGCATTCTAAACACCTGCTCCGCATTTTTCAGGGAAAGAATTTTCTTTATTACCGTGTCTTCGTATACGGTGCCTATGACCCTTTTCTTCTCATCCACTACAGGTATCTGAGATATGCCATACTTCCACATGATTTTTGCAGCTTTTTCCAGGTTATCATTTGGGCTTAATGTTATTACAGGTGTATGCATTACGTGGTGTGCCTTGGAGTGTTTTTCTAACGCCTCCTCTATGACTGCAAGTATTTTTCTCAGTGTTGAGAGGCGGGGATCCACGCTTCCTCCCTCTATCCTTGCTATAAGTGATTGACTTACTCCCGCGCGTGTGGCTAACTCTTTTTGAGTTAAACCCGCCCGCTTACGTAGCAACCTTATCTCCTCTGGTGTGGGTAGGGACGACATTTTTTTTCACCCAAATAAATATCAAATAAATCCAAATGAAATAAATATTTATTTAGTTTAATGAAGTGTATTTCTTGAAACATTCTTTATAACCTCTTCTATTATATTTAGGGCTTTATCCATGGCTTCTAAGGATATTACAAGAGGCGGTGAAAACCTTAAGGTTGAAAGTCCAGCCGTTATTAAGAGAACACCGCGTTTAAACGATTCCTCCATTATTTTCTGTGCTGCTTTAGGTGCAGGTTTCTTGTTGTCTTTGTCTTCGACTATCTCTGCACCTATCATCAATCCTTTTCCACGGACATCACCTATAATATCGTATTTACTATACATTTCTTGTAACCTTTTCAAGACATGTTCTCCAACTTTTCTCGCGTTTTCAAGCAGATTTTCTCTTTCAATAACTTCTATTGTAGCCAAGGCGGCTGAACATGATATAGGGTTGCCGCCAAAGGTTGATGCATGTGATCCTGGCGGGAGATTCATTAAATCCTCTCTTCCTATTACAGCGCTTAACGGAAGGCCGGATGCAATGCCCTTTGCTACAAGCAGTATATCGGGGGCAATGCCCCAATGTTCTATGGCAAACCATTTTCCTGTTCTTCCCATACCTGCCTGAACTTCGTCGTCGATTAACAATATGCCATATTTGTCTGCCAGTCGTTTGAGTTTTCTCCAGTAGCCTTCAGGAGGCACCACGTATCCTCCTTCACCCGCAATTGGCTCGAACACGAATGCTGAAACCTCTTCTGCTGGCACGTATCGCCTAAAATACCATTCCTCTATAAAGTCGATGCACCAGTAGTCGCAGTCCGGAAAGGTTTGTTTCCAAGGACACCTATAACAATAGGGGTAAGGTACATGCTCTACGCAAGGTAGTAGAGGCTGGAACCATCTTCGTTGAACAGGTTTGCTTGCGGTTAAAGAGAGGGATCCCAAGCTTCTTCCATGGAAAGATCCTATGAACGCGAATACGATGGGGCGTCTACCCTCAAAGTATCCTCTTGCAACCTTTATCCCGCCTTCTACAGCCTCTGTTCCACTGTTTCCGAAAAAGATCTTCTTCTGGAAGGAGCCTGGGGTTATCTCGGAAAGTTTACGGGCCAACAGTACAGGGTCTTCGTAAACGAAGTCCGTAATACTATAGTGTAGAAGTTCCTCGCTTCTACGCTTTATGGCCTCCACTACATGTGGATGACAGTGTCCAGTGACTGCAACAGCTATACCGGCGTTTAAGTCTATGTAGATGTTGCCGTCTACATCCTCTACCAGAAACCCTTTTGCGCGTTTAACTACAAGGGGATAGAAGCGATGGAAGGACTGCATTAAATACTTTTGATCCTCTTTCAGTATTTTTCTCGCGTTGGGTCCCGGTGGAGCGACTTTAATAGAAGGATATTCTCCCTGTAAAAACATTTTAGACACATTATCTATTTTTAGGCTATCTTCCTTAATAATCGTTATAAGAAATGACTATTGCATCACTCTTAACCAATGTTTACTTATGTAAAGTGCAGTGCTGAAGTAGGAAGAACGTTTATACTGTATTAATAATTAAGGGGTTACTATTAAATAAGTTAAACGGAGAATAATGACTGTTTATGAGATAAGATGGCACGGTAGAGGAGGGCAAGGTGTTGTAACAGCGGCACAGATTTTCGCGGAAGCAGCTGTTAAGGAAGGGAAATACGCTGTGGCAATCCCCCATTTCGGGGCTGAACGTAGGGGGGCTCCTGTAGTGGCATACAATAGGGTATCGTCTACCGTCATTAGAAGTAGGGCATCTGTAAAGAGCCCGGATGCCGTTGTAGTATTAGACCCTTATCTTCCATCTATAGTAAAAGTAACTGAAGGCTTGAAGGAGAAGGGTTTAATAGTATTAAATGCGAGGAAGGTTGAGAAACAAGGGTTTAAGGGATTCAGGATAGCGGTGGTGGATGCTACCGGAATAGCTCTCTCCCTTGGACTCCAATTAGCTGGCTTAGCTCTCGTAAACATGCCCATGCTGGGGGCTTTAGTAAAG
Organism: Thermoprotei archaeon; assembly: GCA_003650675.1. Lineage (GTDB taxonomy): Archaea > Thermoproteota > Thermoprotei > Thermofilales > B20-G17 > B67-G16. Next base: position 4,645 of record QMRH01000045.1, read on the forward strand.
GCTTCCGGCATAGTTGACATACAATCTGTCGTCGATGTAGTCAAAAAGAGGTGGCCTGGTACACTAGGCGACTTGAACGCCAAAGGTATTTTAACAGCATACGAGAAAACGGAGGTTTTTGGCCCATGAACAGCATTAAGATACCTTTCGCCCCAATATCGAAGCCCATGGAAGCCAGTGCAGGTAAAACCGGCTTATGGAGGTTCCTGAGACCAGAGATAGATGTACAGAGGTGCATTAAATGCGGGATATGCTGGATGTATTGTCCCGACGCAGTAATAGTACTTGACGAGGAAGGAGTACCTCACATAGACTATGAGTATTGTAAAGGATGTGGAATATGTGCTAACGAATGCCCTGTAAAGGCCATAAAAATGGTGCGGGAGGAGGGGAAACCATGAAAGCCGGGGAGGTACTAGTTATAACGTCAAATTATGCTGCAGCCTACGCCGCGAAGCTAGCTCGAGTTGAAGTGATATCAGCCTATCCTATTACCCCTCAAACAACTGTAGTCGAAAAACTAGCAGAATTTATAGAGAAGGGAGAGTTAAAGGCTAAAATGATACGTGTGGAATCGGAACACAGCGCCATGGCGTCGTGTATAGGGGCTTCAGCCGCAGGAGCCAGAGTATTTACCGCAACCTCTTCACACGGGCTCCTCTACATGTATGAAATGTTATGGTGGGCGGCAGGAGCCAGGCTACCAATAGTCATGGGAGTTGTGACTAGAGCCATTGCACCGCCCTGGACCATATGGACCGAGCATGCTGACATTCTATCTCCGAGAGACTCGGGGTGGCTAATACTATTCGCCGAAAACGCTCAAGAAGTCCTCGACATGATCATACAAGCTTACAGGATTTCCGAAGATCACAGGATCCTTCTACCTGTAATGGTGGGATGGGATGCTTTCATATCGTCACATACGGCCGAACCCGTTTCACTTCCACCACAAAACAAGGTTGATGAATTTCTTCCACCCCCCGGACTCCATCCAATTAAACTCGATGTAAAGAACCCGTTTTCACATGGAAACTTAACCTACCCTGAATACTACATGGAATTCAGGTACCTTATTCAAAGAAGTATGGAAGATGCTAAAAAAGTGATAAAGGAGGTGGATGAAAGGTATGGGGAAATCACTGGAAGAAGATACGGGGGGTTAGTGGAGACGTATAGATGCGACGACGCCGAACACGTTATAGTAACGGTTGGAGCCGCATCAGGTGATGCGAAAGAGGCTGTAGACTACTTGAAAAGTAGAGGTTTAAAGGTGGGTTTATGCCGGTTAAGAAGTTTAAGGCCTTACCCTGAAGAAGAGATAGTCAAGTTGCTGGAAGACAAAGAAAGTGTAATTGTAATTGAAAGAGATAATTCAATGGGACTGGGCGGCATAATAGCAAGGGAAATAGCATCCACAGTTTTCATATACGACCTGCCGTTAAATTTTGCATCATTTATAGCAGGTTTAGGTGGAAGGGAAGTCTCCTCTACGGATGTAAAAAACATGGTTAACATTGCTTTACACAAGTTTTCAAGGGGTGTGTCGAGGATAAAGGATGTATGGTATGGTTTAAGGAGGGAGGTTCTCCCATGAATAAACCTGGAATACTGAGGGTCATACCTTCAGAGGAGTATCTTTTGCCGGGGCATGCTGCCTGTCCAGGATGTCCCATAGGAATCGGATTAAGATATGTTTTAAAGGCCCTTGAAGGAAAAGCAATCCTAATTGTACCAGCCTGCTGTACATCGATAGTAGCAGGCCCCTTTCCCAAAACCTCGTTCAAGGTACCGGTCCTTCACATAGCTTTCGCAGCGGCTGCAGCAACCGCAAGTGGTATATCTGAAGCCCTGGAGATTAGGGGAGAAAAAGACGTGAATGTAGTTGTCTGGGCGGGGGACGGAGGCACGGTCGACATCGGAATTCAAGCCCTTTCAGGGGCAGCGGAGCGGGGTAACAATATAATATACATTTGCTATGATAATGAGGCTTACATGAATACTGGTATACAGAGGTCTGGCGCCACCCCTTATGGTGCTTGGACTACGACCACGGTGACGGGCAAAAAAGAGCACAAGAAAGACTTGCCGAGCATAGTGTATGCCCATAAAGTGCCCTATGTAGCCACGGCGAGTGTAGGTTACCCTGTTGACCTCTTCCATAAGGTTAGGAAAGCTCGGAAAATAAAGGGATTCAAGTACATTCATTTACATGCACCCTGCCCTGTCGGATGGCGTTTTCCCACCGAAAAGACCGTTGAAATAGCTAAACTGGCGGTTGACACGGGTCTCTGGATCCTATACGAAGTAGATCATGGAAAATTCAGATTAACTGGACCAAGTAGTAAGCTGATAGACCCAAGGAAAAGAAAACCGATTGAAGAGTACCTTAAATTACAAGGAAGGTTTGCAAGGATCGGGAAAGATGAAATCGAAGAGCTTAAAAAGTTTATTGAAGAGGAGTGGGCTACAATTAAACAATTAATGAAATAAGTAATGGTAGCAGGAAGATCGCTAAAAGAACACCTAGAGCTTTTTTAATATTCCTATTTACAAAGGACCATATTTTACTGAGATTGTTTTTTCCTAGAACCTGTATCTTCACGGTGGATTGAAACACGTAGGCTTTAGCTGGTTTAACGGAGTTAAACGCTGTTTTCATGGCCTCACATACTTTCGAAAAAAGATAGTCTGTAGGCACCCTTTCTCCAAGTGGCGAGTAGTCTTCTCCACCCTTCAAACCAGTTACAAGATGGGTATCTGTGGTCGCTATACACACGTCGTCGAGCCCGAAAGCCGATCTAATCCTAGAGTATAATTCTCTCTTTGTTTCGAGAAGCATGTTATTTCCATCGAAAAGCACAAACAAGTATCTTTTGGAGTCAAATTCAATATACCAGAGTTTAAGGCCTCCTGGACCCATGCCATCATATATATTATATTCCGTTAATGGGAGGGAAATGAAGCTGGTGGCGAAGTCGGAAGTACGGTATTTAAGTCTAAGTAAGCGGAGACATATTGACATTATGTCATCTCCTAGATCGTTCGATGAGGTTGGATGAATGTTGTTCTCTGTAAATGAGCTATGTGAATCCACGATCACTGTAAGCGCATCCCCTCTCAGGGAACGTATCTTCAAAGCGATTTCAGGATCCAAGTCTTCTAGACCTCGTTTAAACGATTCAACGAAAAGCAGTGCACCCTCTAACCTTCCTTCACCGTAAAAAGGTATGGAAAGGCAGGTTACATCCCCCCTACTCATTCTTCTCGGAGGACCTAAACTTATCTCGCTAACTTTATCCAACGAATATACTAGAAAATTTCCTAGAATTTCACATTGTCTCCTTGAAGTCGGATTCTCCGAGTGAGTGGACGGTCCATGGAATACTAAAACCGGACATTTTAATCGTTCCTTTAACTTCTCAGAGACTATATACGGAAGAAGACTTCCTCCCACTTTTCTGAAGGGGCCGGGATGAACTTCCGGTATTACTAGACAACCTAAGGTCTTTCCCGTCCCCTTTTCCTTGAAAACGAGAAGAGTAACGTACAGATCCCTGTATTCCCCTATGTTCTCAAATATCTCTTCAAGGACTCCAGGATCCTCTTCAAGGAATGCCTTGAGATAACCTTTAGTAAACTTTAAGCCGGAGATTTTGAAGAGTTGTACGCCGTCGAAATGGAGGTTTAAAAATAGGAGAAATATTAGCAACAAGCAGAGAGAAACATATAGTAGTAAGGTTTGGGAAATCTGTTGCAATGAATATATTGAATACGCTGAAACTATTATTAATCCTACAATAGATGAGGTTGCTGAAAGTTTTTTTGGTGGAAGCGACGAGTGCATAAACAGAAATAGGATTAAAAAAGCTGTTTGAAGGGTAAAAGCTAGTGCTATTACAAGAGGTTTCCTTAAAGCAAGTAGCTCAAACATAAGAACTAAACTATAACTTAAAATTATTGATGTAAAACCAGCCAATCTTCTGAGATTTAAGAGTGGTTTAGAGACGATGTAGTGTACTGTGAGAAGTATAAGAAATGAGAGAAGGAAAAAGATGTACTTGAAGGGGGCCGCGGGAAATACGGTTATGAGAAACGGTATTTGAAGCATAATAATATATACCATAAGTATCGTGGTTCTTGGAAATGAGAAGCTATAACGTTTATAATAGTCGACTAGATGGCCGCCAGGCATAGTATCCGAACATGAAAATATTTTATCGACTTTAAACAATTTTCGTCTTAAAGTCGCTATAATGCCTTCTAATCATCGGCACCCTCATTGTAACTCTGATCGCTCATCCACGAAAATATTCTGCCGGGCTTATTTAAAGAGTTTGGTTTCAGCTCCGTAAAAAAGAAATATAAGTTAATATGTGTTAAGGGGCAGGGGATAGAGTGAGTTCACTATCGAGGGCTGCAAGGGAGAAGTGGGCAGCTAAAAAATGGTACACAGTGTATGCGCCAAGCGCTTTCGGGTTTGCTGAGCTAGGCGAGGTGCCAGCAAATAGCGATAAACATCTTCTTGGACGTGTAATGGAAGTAAGCTTATACGATATAACAAAAGATATCTCCCAACTACATATTAAACTTAAATTCCAGATAGTGAAAATAGAGGGAAACAAAGCTTACACCCAGTTTAAGGGGTTTGAGCTCTCACGGGACTATATCCGCGAGATAGTTAGGCGAGGGACATCCAAGGTCGAGGGGATATACGATGTCTTCACTAAGGACGGTGTACATTTAAGAGTCTTTGTTTTAACCATAACAACCCATAGGGTGAAGTCTTCGCAGAAAAAGGCCATTAGGAAGGTTGCAGGAGAGGTTGTAGAGCGGAAAGCCAGCGAACTGAATTTCGATGAATTCATCCAAGAGGCTGTTTTAGGGCAAATAGCGGCAGAAGTCTTCACAAAGGCTAGAAAGATATATTCCTTAAGGAAAGTGGAAATATCTAAGGTGAAAACCCTTAGTAGTATATTTGAGATATCTCTTAAAACTCCATCCGAAACCCAGGCCCAAGTCCCTGCCGAAGCAGGTGGTTCTGAATAAAACCTATAGACTACGAATAAATTTCAAGCTAGGTTTGATGTAGGTAATGAAATTTAGGGAGGAAAATAGGGTTTTCAAGGATCCTAGGAGAGTCGACTTAAGAATATGTATTGTATATCCCAACGAGTATAAAGCTGGAGTTTCCACGTTAGCTGTGCAGATACTTTACTTCCTTTTTAATAGCTTCGAGAACGTGTATTGTGAAAGGTTTTTCTACGAGAAGGGTGGTGAACCTCTAAGTATAGAAACTAAAACCCCTCTCAAAGAATTCGATGTATTAGCCTTTACATTACACTATGAACTCGATTACCCACGAGCTATTGCCGCCCTAATTGATAGTGGAGTGAATGTCAAAGGGGAAATGCGTGGGCCAGATGAACCCATCGTAATAGCTGGTGGACCGGCTGTAACGCAGAATCCCCTCCCCCTAAAACCATTCTTCGACGCGTTTTTTATAGGTGAAGTAGAAGAAGAGGGTATAAGACTTCTGGAAGCTTTACTTGAAAGCAGGCTTAGAAGCCTTGAAGAAAAACGTAGAATTCTTGATCCACTCACCAAGGTGCGTGGACTTTATGTTCCATCTATAATGGATAATGTCAAAGTCGAAAGGGTTTATGTAAAGAACCTCGACCATGCTTTTTATCCAATACGGCAGGTGATACCTCTTGATGAAGAGCAATCTCTTTTCGGCCCAGCCTTTTACCTGGAAATTGGAAGAGGATGTGGGTGGGGATGCCGCTTTTGTCTCTCAGGCTACATTTATAGACCCCCACGTTTTCGCAGTCTCACCCGAATCTTCGAGATCCTCAGGCTGGTTCCAGGCTTTAATAAACATGTTAAACGTGTTGTATTAATCTCGTTTGCGGCCGGGGATCATCCAAACTTCAAGGAAATATTGAATAAGATTATAGAAGAAGGGTATGAATTATCCATCCCCTCCTTAAGAGCCGACGTACTGGATGCTGAAGCACTCGGATACATTATTGAGGGCGGCCAGAAAACGTTGACTATAGCACCGGAGGTAGGTACTATGAGACTTGCAAAGATGATAAACAAGAAGCTGTATCCCGAATACATAAAAACTCTAGCTAAAACTGCTTTTAAGGAGGGTGTTAAGAAGATAAAGCTTTATTTTATGATAGGTCTTCCAACGGAAACCATTGAAGATGTAAAGGAAATAGGGGAGTTAATCAATTATATATCATCTATCGGTTTTTCCAAAATAAATGTTTCTGTGACACCATTCATTCCAAAACCCCATACACCGCTTCAATGGGAAGGTATGCAGGATATCGGTGTCATTAAAGAAAAATACGAGATCTTGGCTGAAACTCTGAAAAGTCGGGGAAGGGTGGAATTAAAGATATTCAACCCAGAGGTGGCTTTAATTGAAGGAGCAGTTTCTAAAGGAGACAACCGGCTATCAGAGGTAATTTTAAGGGTTGCATTGGCTGGGAGGTTCGGGCTTCAGGCTTGGAGGAAAGCTTTTTCTGAGGCTGGTTTACGTCCAGAATACTATGCTGGTAGAAGGATACCTCTGGATGAAAAATTACCCTGGAGTTTTATAGATACTGGTGTAAGAGAGGATTTCCTTAAGAAAGAATATGAAAGATTCTTCTTGGAAGAGGAGTCGCCTGCATGCTACAGCATGTGTTCGGGCTGTATGACCCGGTGTTATCTACGGGCTAGAGGAGCGAGATAGATTCTTCCCCTCCATTTAACCAGTTTAAGGGAGGTGTTTTCTTCTATCCAGAAGGGTATTTTTTCAAGATAAATATCGAGGGTCTCATAGTTTGATAAATCGAGCACAAGTACGTTTGGAGGCTTAACGGACATCACTAAACCTACACTTGTATCCTCCAAAATATCTATATTTTCTCTATAAAGTCTACGTAGGGACACAACTCTCTCTGAATAGTTTTCCAGTGACAACAGTTTTACCGAGTTCTTCCCTATTTTCAGTACTTTATAGACTGAATCTTTCCAGGCTATGATGTCGTCCTTTTTAAAAGGAGGTATAAGCACACGTATAGTTGTCCGTATTATAGTCTTCCCTGTTCTACTTACACCTAATATCTTCTGGGTTTCCAAGATTTTCCCAGAAAAGTAGAGTTGAATAGCATGTGCTAGTCGCCTGGCGGCATGTAGCGAGGCCAAGTATACATCAATTCTCCCCTTCTTTTCCTTTATATCTAGTACTACTGCACCCTTATCCCGGTCATACAGTTTCTCCAGTTCTTCCTTAATTAAATCGTTGATTATGTTTACTTCCCGCTTTGACAAAGGTCTCTCTTTTGCTCTTATCTGAAGTATAGCTTTCTCCTTCCCTCCTACAACAGTACGGCAGGAAGGACATAGGCTTAAATGCAGTATTGCCTTAGTATAGTATATTTCTTCATAGAAGGGAAGTGAAGGATGCGCTCTGCCCTTAACCTTTATTTCAATAGGGATCTCTGAACCTTCATCAACATCCTTTTGAAACGATACATGAACATCCACATCGATTACTTCTCCTTTCTTCTTTAACTGGGAGATAACACGCGTCTCTATGGCGTCTTTTATTATCCCTGGAATACTTGCATATGAACGAGGTGAAATCCATTTGCCTTTGTGGAAGTACGAGAGACAGTTACGGCATAAAAGTATTTTAACCGGTTCTGGTGAAACTATGAGTCTATTTTCTTTTTTAAAGCACTCGGGGCAAAGATTGTTTATTAGAGGTGTATCGCTTTTTCCACAAACGGCGCAAAAACGCTTCGCCATGTTTTCCACCGATCCAAAGGGGTTGCGGCTCTTCCTCCATAAATATTTTAAAGGGATATTATCTGAAGATGAGGGATCCCACCTATATATATTACACTTTCTTCGACCATTAACCCTCTTTTAGACAGCTCCTTTAAGATTTTCTCTCCGACAATGTTTACTATACTGGATTTTTTAATCAAGTCTAGTACTTCATCTAGTGAAGCCAGTCGTCCACCATAAAACTCTTCGCTTACTTCTAGTATTAAGTCTCCCTCTTCAAAGCGTTTTCCTAAGAGGTCGGGGTCACATATAGCTAAGACAGTATCCTTACCATGAAAGTGTAGCTTAACGTAGTACATCGGTTCTACACTACCACCCATACACAGGTTTTGTATCTCTCCACACCTAAAAAACTATCGGTGTTGCCATGCATGGGAGGGCATAGGATACACCTATTTTCAATACATTGTACACTATTTATGGCAAAGCTTAAAATCAACAAGCATTTAGAGGATTTAGGGTTAGGGTGTGAATAAAGTTTCTAAGATGGTTGCCCGAGCAAGGCAAGTTGCCCGTAAACTCTTAAGCGAGGACGTTGCTGGGGTCGTCCTCTTCGGCTCGTTCGCGAAGGGTAAGGTCGATGAACTAAGCGACCTGGACATTGCTTTGATCGTGAAGGGAGGGAAGCTAGGTTTAGAGGAAAAATTCATTGACGGGATTAGAGTGGAGATATGGAGGTATGACATCAAGCACTTCCTACACACGTTTGAAGACGAGGAATACAGGAGGCGAAGCGACTCCTGGTTCATTTCAAGCCTATGGATTAGACTGCTCAGAGAGGGTCTCATACTTGAGGACCCCTACGGGCTACTTAGCGGATGGAAGAGAAAGGCCCTGGAGTGGAGGTGGAGGAAAGAGGAGATAACGCCGTTAATCATGAAGGCCGAGAGTTGCCTAGATGTCGCTATAAAAGCCTACAGTCGAGGGAGGCTCTTTGAGGGAGTAGTTGCCCTAAGGGACTGTTGCTATAACTTGGCAAATGCCCAGATAATGGCTTGCAACAGAATACCTAGTGTAAGGCCAAAGGACATATACAGGGAGGTGGAGCACCTAGGCTTTAAGAAGTTTTTCGACAGTATTCAGGGCCTAGAGGGGCTGGAGAGGAGCCGAATAGAGCACATGTTAAGTAATCTTGAAAAGCTACTAGAAAGGGTATGGAAGGAGTCTCGCGGAGCCAGAACAGAGTACGAGAACGCTGTAAAAAGCCTTGCTAGAGGAGAATTGGAGGTAGCGCTACTCAATGCCAGGTACTCGGCTTTCTGGATAGGATGTAGAATTCTTAGAATGAGAAAGAAGAGTATGTCCACAGGACTTTACGACGCCGAATCCCACCTAAAGATGTTAAGTGAATTAAGGGATGTAGGAGATTTTATTGAAGTCTACCGAAAACTACACCTTGTCGAGGAGGTAAGCTTAGAATATCTCAATAAATCAATTAAGCTAGTTAAACAAATGCTTAAAGGTCTCGCTAAACTTGAATTTCAGCCGTATCGTAGTCAATCGCCCTAGCGGTCACCAAGCACAAGTAAGAGACGGTCGATAGCACGTATCCCTATTTAATACATTTTCGTCTATTCCTCTAGCTCCCATATGAAGTAGCATACGTCGTCTCCACGCATTAGAATTTTAGGTCTCCTGAGCTTTAGCTTAGGGTTATAGCCCTCTGTGGCTGCGTCATCACCCATGCAGATCAGCTTTAACCCAACTTTTTCCGCGTTAAGATCCTTGAAGATCTCGGCGTGAAGGCACTTCTTGACAACAACTTTCAGCACCTTATCGGACTTTCTGACAATCTCATAGTCGTGGACCATCGGGTTAAACATTTTAAGGAATATTAAAGGATCCGTTCTGGCTCTCCGCTACTTTCATTGTTTTTGATGTATGTGTAGTGGAGGGTCTTCCTGTCTCAGGGTTCATCGACGGGCTTTCGGGGGGAA
>QMRH01000046.1 GCA_003650675.1 Thermoprotei archaeon
CTCAACATAGGGGATTCTTTCCTATATTGGCTTAACTACAGGTTTACCGATGATCCTTGGACCCAGCAGACTCGCTTTTACATAAATTCCGTTAAACATAGCTGGGGGCTCGGGGTAGTGATATACGGCGACCCCCTCCTAGTGCTCAGAGGCTTAAACACGTATTTCGAGTATACTCCAGTTAAGGTCGATCCCGGGGTATCGTCCAATATAACGGTTAGGCTCGTCGATGAACATGGAAATCCAGTTACAGGGGTTGAGACGAAAATTAGCGTTAAAACGGATGCTGGATGGCGGGAGATGGATGTGGCAAAAACCGATGCAAACGGGGTTGCTGTATTCACCTTACCCCCGTTGAAGCAGGGGATATACGATATTGCTTTCTACCATAATGGTAACGAAAACTATAAGCCAGCATTAACCTATGGAATCCTATACGTGGGAACGGATCCTGAACACGAGGATTTAGCCATCAAGGAAATCCATGAAAAATTCATTGAAATGAGAATAAGGGAGGGAAATAAAGCGATAAATCTATACGGGTTAAACATAACGGTAGAGGTGGAGGATTCCTCAAGCGTACAAGCTGTATGGATAAAATATACTTTAAATGGTTCGTCTCCATTTATGAAATCCATGGTTAAAAACAGTGGAAACACCTTTTCAGCATACATTCCAGGCAGGGATACAACGAAAATAAGGTATGAGGTAATATTGTTAGGCAAGAAAGGTAATACCTACGTTTCAGAAAGTAGGGAGCTTGTCTTCGCCGAGGTGAGGGAAAATCCTCTGCTTAAAACCCTACCAACATTTATACTTATAGCGGCAGTTATAGCAGGTATAGTTTTTGCCATAATACTTCAGTCCCGTAAAAACATGACACCTTGATCTGAAATACTTTTACTTTACTACTTTGAACACTTTTAAGCCGATAGATAATTAAAGCCTATGAAGATATTTCTTAAGGGGAGCTGGTAACATAGTTATGGACGATGTTGTTGAGGGGACGGTTTTCGGTTTTCCATTGAAGATATATAGCGTACTTCTACCTCGCCAGGTTGTAGACTTTATCGTTAAAATAATAGCCGATAAATTCCCTATAGAGGCTTGCGGAATATTAATGGGCGAGATTAAGGGTGAAACAGCCCGTGTAACTTATGTTGACGAACTTAGAAATATCCTTGCATCTAGTAAAGCCTTCTGGTTTAGTGAACTAGAGTGGATGGAGAAGATAATTCAGGGCAGGAAAAGGGGGTACCAGTATATAGGATTATTTCACAGCCACAACAGGGAGAGTCCTCTACCCTCCTTAAGTGATAGACATAGGATGATGGAGTGCCCGGGCGAAGTATGGTTAATTATAGCCTACAAACCAGGATTAGAGCCGAAACTGGCTGCCTGGAGAATAGACGATTGGGGTAATTCAATACTCAAGCTAAAAATATTTTATATTTGATATTCCCATTTAAAGCAGCTTTACAGTATTTCAAGAAAATAATTAGCCTTATATTAATGGTGAAGTAACAGTTTTGTAGTAGTATGAATTACCAGGAAATTATCGAGAAAAATTTAGAGTGGATTAAGGGGCTTAAGAATCTAGAGGAAGCTAGAAGAAAAGTTAAAGAAGATTTGGGTCTTAAGCATGGAAACGTGGAAGCAGCCTGGATAATGTCTTGGCTGGTGCGACTCTATGCTAGAAAGATAGGTGAAACCAAGTTTATTAAAATGTTTAAGGAGGAGTTGTTTAAATGAGCTTCTTGGAGCATGCAGTAAGGGTTGCCAGTATATTGAATGGGATAGGAATTAGATACACGCTTGTTGGAGGAGTAGCTTGTATTCTAATGGGTGTAAGAAGGGTGACCGAGGACGTGGATTACCTTATAGAGATCAATAGTCCCGACGAGATAGAGAAACTGGTTGAAGGATTGAGGAGAGCGGGATATGATTTGAGGTTAGAGGAGGCTTTGGGAGCCTACAGGGATCAAGGACACTTCACGGTTTTAACCGAGGAGTGTAGATTGGACTTCAAGATAGCCAAAAATAGACTAGACTTTGAAACATTAAATACAGCTGTACAAGTTCACATAGAATGCGTTGATTTAAAGATGGCCAGGCTAGAGGAGAACATTGTGGCTAAAGTACTTGTACTGGGATCGCTTAAGGATCTGGAAGATGCATTATGGCTTATGACACAATATTATGATATCATTGACTGGAATAGAATACATGAACTTGTTGGAAGCGATCTTAAAGGCAAGATAAAGCGCCTTTTAACGAAGATAGCGAAGGAATTTAAGGAGAATGAAGCAGTACAAGGAAGGGTAAGGCGGCTTAAAGAATTGCTGTCAAGCCTCGATTAAGATGCTTTTACGATGAATCTAATGGTGTTTCTGCTACCTTGCGTAAATTTTATAGAGGCAGTTGATTAAGGTTAGTTCATGAAGACTCTCTCCACAATCTGGGAAGGACGTAAGTTCACGCCTTTTGGTGTACTTCAAAACGTGGATCATGTATGGCCTAAGAAGCCCAGTGGAGTGGTAAGATCGCTAGAGGCTTTGAGGTTCGGATGGCTGGTTAATTTCTGGTGGTTTATAACCCCTAAAAACGCAGTATACATTGCCAGCCTAGGGGTGGCTGTACGTGTAGGGGACAAGCTTTTCCATATGCAGAAGGATTTTGAGGAAGAGGGTGTAGAACTGTATTCAAACTACCATACTAAAAACATTATTTCCCAGAAATGGGAGTATGAGGATCTAGTATTTGAATGTGCATTTACCCTGCTCGACGGTAATACTCTGGTTTGTCTATTTACGGCCGAAAACAAGTCAGGGGAAATGAGGACGATAAACGTCTACGGAATAGGAGATTTGTCATATAAAGGAAAATCCATGTCAATAGGGATAAATGATGAAATAGGCTGTGCCTTCATTTCTCTCCTCGGAAAAGACGACTATGATAGAAGACTCAACTTAATTATGTCTGGAAGTTTAAGGCCAAAGAAGATACTGTTTTCAAGGAGCCTTAAAGAGACTAGAAACATAACGAAAGGCGGATACAGCCCGGGTTGCAGGGACCTGCATGCACAAAACTACGTTGCTGCGATAATGGAGTATATGCTTGAGATTCCAGCTAACTCTGTAAAGAAGCTTGCTATAATACTACATAGAACGGAGGACTTGAATGGAGGATGCAAAAAGATATCTAAATTATTCAATAACCTACGGGAAGTATATGAAGCTAAGGTAAGGGAGGATGCTGACTTCTGGGAAAAGGGTGTACAGCTGGTTGGCGATTGGCCTGAATCCTGGAAAAACGGTTTCATCTACGATTTTGAAACCTTAAGAATGATGGTTTTCCCGTCTCGAGGCGTGTTTAAACACAAATGGGATATAATGCATGTAAACTGGCCGAGAAACGTGGTTGCCGAAGCCTCTATCGACATGCTAATGCTAAGCTACTCCGACCCAGCCACAGCAAAAGAAGTCTTATATGGGCTTTTCAGTGACGCTCTAGCACCAAACGTCCCCTGTGTTCATGCTGATGGAACTTTCAACATGGTTGCAGACGATGGAAGTCGTTGTGGAACCTCGCCAGCATGGTGTTTACCCTTCTACAGCTACCTACTAATATACGAGAGGAACGGTGACGTAGATTGGCTAAGGAAGATGTATCCTCTCTGGAAGAGCTTCCTCGTCTGGTGGCTTGAAGAGAGGGTGGATGAAGAGGGATTTCTACACTATAAATGTAGTTGGGAGAGCGGCGAAGACAATGCTCCTAGATATGGCATTAAGGGCGGTAAGGGCGGGGAATCTATAGAACATATACGTGTTGTCGAGCTACAGGCGGTTATGGCGCATGCGGCTAGATGCATGAGATACTATGCGAAAATACTGGGACTTGGAGAAAAAGAGGACAACTATTGGAGTAAGATTGAGGAGAAGTATAAAACAAAGCTTAGTGTCCTTTGGCATCATGAATGGTACCACGATTACGATCTTAAAGAGGAGGATTTTACCCCTTACACCGACCCCCTGCATATGACACCTATATTTATGGATTTGGTAGATGAAGAAAAATATCTCCACCTTCTCCGAGATCCCCAACTACTCTTAAAACGCTTTAGGAAGTCTGTCGGGGTAAATACTCTAGACTGGCCTTCCCTCACATATCCGTTTTTCGAAGCAGTGTTAAAAGCTAGCGAAAAAACGGGTTCGTTAATCGATTTTCTTTCAGATACGGCGTTTAGATTGGTTTCAATAATATACTCGGCTGAGGACTCCAGGAGACTTAGAAGAAATCGTCCACTACCGGGGGTCAGCTACGAAAAGTGGGAGTGGCCTGAACTTAAGTTCGGTGGGGTTGAAGGTTACGGGTGGGGGGCTTTTACAATAGTTATCCTGCTAAGATACCTGCTGGGATTCCAGGAAACCCTATTTACCGATGGTGAAGGCTTTCGTCTCTACCCTAATCTACCATCTAAATTCATGTCTATAGGTGGAAGATACGGTGTTAAAAACCTTAAATACAGGGGACTTTACATAGATTTATCCTACCATGTCTTGGAGAACAATAAACTTGACGCAACCTTGTTCATTAGATCAAGCCATCCCCAAAAATTGTCTTTACTGGATCGGGAGGGTTCTGAGATCAAAAGGATGGTGCTCCATAAGGGATTCAACAGCGTTAAAGCAGTACTCAAAAATAAAAACATTTATACTGTGGCTTTAATGAATGTCTGAAACATGCATTATGCATTATCTATGTTCCATGCATCTTTTTCAATAGCCAGTCCATGTTCCACTGGCCACTATTATTTCCATTTCAAGGAGCCATAAAACCAGTTGCGAGAACTTTGTTAACGCACCTATCCTGTAAGCTGTTACAACAGCACCACCCACATTGTTTCTCAAAGGCCTTATCTCAACCTCCCTATGGCGAAACAATGTTCTTCTTTAGGTTGCTTCCTAAAACTTATATACATTCAAGAACGATAATTCATTAACCCTTTCGGAGGGAAGGTTGCATGCAATTTAAGATCAAGGTTCTCTTAGTTTTGATAACTATTTTCTTGGTGGCTTTAGGCGCTTTCCTATACATGTCTCTGCAAAGTCGATCCAATATTTCAGTAGAGTCTCTTTCCTTCGAGGTTAACGTAGAAGGATGGAGGATATCCAGGGTCATCAAAGCGAAGATCACTAATACAGGCTCTGAAAATGTAACGATCACAGGTGTCGAGGTAAACGGTAAATCGGTAAACCGATGGACTAGTGGAAGTAGGGTTCTGACGCCCAAAGAATCTACATTCATCTATATCTACTATCCATGGAAAAGCTCGACACAGTACTCTGTGAAGATATCTACCAGCGGTGGAGAAGGTATACTGGAGGCTAAATCCCCACAGTTCAGCAAAATACTGCTGAAGCTTACGAACGTCGGTGGAGATGTATGGGAAGGCGTCTTCTCCTTTGAGACGTATTTCTCGGATGGGGAGTGTAAACCCAAGGGCATTAAAGTATTCAACGAATACGGCGAGGAAGTCGCGAGCCAAATGTGGGGTATAGTGACATATGAGAGCGGGTACGTTAAGACAGCTATAATAAGCTTTCATGTGTCGATTCCACCTGGTGGCGAGAAAACCTTCGCTATAACTCTTGGAGTTGAGCCTAAAGCATATGAAAGTAACCCTAATATTTTAGTTGAAGAGAGCGATGAGTATATCAGGGTGATTAACGGCCGTATTATAGTAGGCTTTAATAACAGTGATAGATATCACGGCTCCATAGACTATTTCGGGGATGTGGAAGGAAGCTACAATTTCGCTGAAATATTTAAACCACCTGAAGCCACCCTCTCCGAACTCTACTTCTTCCACGGTTTCCTAGACTCGGTTCTCGACTCCAGCGGAAAAATGTTCGCCATAATAATGAAGACGGAAATCTCCATAGAATCTAAAGGTCCGTTACTAGTGGTTGTGAAGCGCTCATGGAAGCTCAGGGACCTGGGGACAGCGTACGACTTTTACGCTATACCGCAAAACAGTACATCAATATACTATAGGTTTGTTATCGATGCTGTAAAGAATATTGGATTGGGGGCATTAGCAGGCGAGGGAGAATACACGATATATAATCCCGCTGGAATGGGAAGCTTCGCTATAGGGCACTTAGCAGTTAAAGGTGCAGACTTCTTCCTTACAGCTGAAGGAGACATCTATTCACCCCTATACCCAGGTATGGATGTTCCCGCCGAGAAACCTATTGCATCATGTGTCGACCATGAGACCGGTGTAGGCGTTCAGTTGATTTCCAACGATGAGGTCAACCCAATAGGTTACTGGCATATTTCAAAACAAAAGTTTCCATGGCATATATGGGGAGGCGACAAACCCTCCCCCTCCACCAGTGAAATTGGAGGCTACAAATATGCCAAAGACTTGTCCTTCATAGCTGGAGTCCATAAATATCTGCTATGTTATTCAGGGGAGCAGTCGGATCCCTGGAGAGGGAACGGAATATCCATTGAACCTGGAACATATAGCTGGGTCATGAAGGTGAAAGCAGTTATCAAAAAGAGTATTTCAACGGAGTTGCAGGAGATGCTTGAAAGGAAAGCCACGTTACTTGTAGAGGCAAGTTTTAAGGATTGATAAAGTATACCATAAAGGTTAAATTAATGGAAATTTTTATTTCAACGCCATGCCTAAAGTTAAATCCACATTTAAAGAAGAGAGAGAAATAATCCTTGAAAACCAATGGCTTAAACTTTTCATCAACCCCTCAACGGGAACCTGGGGGCTTGCTACAAAAGATGGTCGCTGGCTTATACGGTCATCGGAGGTCTCCGTGGAGACAGCTGAAAAAACACATACGTGTAAAGAGATGACACCTTCCGTTTCCATTGACGAATTTAAAGATAATCTTGGTTATGGAAAAAAGATAACTGCAGTTTTTAGTAATAATACATTATATATATTATATAATTTGAAGTTCTATGCCGAGAAACCGTTATTAACCATAGAGTCAAACATTACCCTTAGCAAGGGTGCGGTAAATAAGGTTCTTCTCTTAAAGAGCACCATACCATATGCGACATTCATGGGGGAAACGTATGCTATTGCAGATAATTACCACTCTTGGGCGTTACCCAAAAGGTTTAAGGTATGTGAAGGGTGTTCGGGTGACTCTCCCTGGAACATAGCTTTAAGTAACATCAGGGTAAACGATGGGATGGTTGTAGGTTTCATCACCTCCAGAAAGTGGGGCACAACTGTTAAGCTAGAGTGGCCGAAAGACCATGAACCTGTGCTTACAGCTGAGTGTAATGTGGAAGATGGAAAAGTTACTAGCATTCAAACCGAAACCCTTGCAGTAGTTTATTGTAGAGACTGGCTCTCTGCAATGAAAATGTATGCGAAACTTCTTGCCCTAAACCACCCTCCAAGATATAAATTTAATCCTCCTTCCGGCTGGTGCTCATGGTACGAATACTACCTGAACATCAGCGAGGAGGAGATCCTGAAGAATATTGATTTAGCAGCACGGCTCTTTGGAAAAGTAGATGGAGCCTTCTTTCAGATAGATGATGGATGGGAGCAGACAATAGGCGAATGGGAACCAAACGAGAAGTTTCCACATGGAATGAAATGGCTTGCAGACAGGATTAAAGAAAAGGGACTTAAGCCAGGTCTCTGGCTGGCCCCCTTCATAGTAAGCCATGAATCAACCATATACAAGAATCATCCAGACTGGCTTGTAAAAGACAGTAAAACAAATGAACCTAAGGTCGCTTTCACGGGATGGGGTAACCTGAAGATATACGCTCTAGATCTAACCCACCCCGAAGTTCTAAACTGGCTTCATAAACTTTTCAAGAAGATAGTTGAAGACTGGGGCTACGAGTACATTAAAATAGATTTCCTCCACTACTCCACCATTCCTGGAAAACGATTTAACGAAGAAACCACGGTGGTGGAAGCATACCGTAATGCACTAAAAGTTATAAGGGAGGCAGTTGGAGACAAGGTGTATATTCTAGGTTGCGGAGCACCCCTAAACTACAGCATAGAGTATGTTGATGGAATGAGGATAGGAGCTGATATTTTCACGGAATGGAGTTGGATTGCACTGTGCACAAGGTATGTTGCTAGAAGATTCCACTTACATAAAACGATATGGCATAACGATCCCGACTGTATCATAGTTAGAGAGCCTCTGACTTTAGATCAGGCAAGGGCATGGGCTTCAATAGTCGCCCTTTCAGGCGGCGTGACGATGCACAGCGATATACTGTATAAACTTAAGGAAGAACGACTGAACATACTGGAGAAAATTTTCCCACCTACCGGAGTCCATGCAGAGCCCCTGGATCTCTTTAAATCGGATACCCCCCAAGTATGGCGACTTAAAATCGGGGACGAAGAATATGTCATAGGCGTGTTCAACTGGAGCGATGAACCAGATATAGTAGTCCTCGATTTCGAGAAACTAGGCTTCAATGACAGAAGATATATTGCATTTGATTTTTGGGAACAAAAGCTCCTAGGAGTGTATAGAAAAAAGATGATAGTTAAACTGCCTCCAACATCCTGCAAGATTATAGCCTTTAAACCCCTTCTTCATAGACCCCAAGTTATATCGGTTGACACACATATAACCCAGGGATTTCTGGACCTTAAAAACACATCCTGGAATGATTACACTATGGAACTCCGGGGCACATTAAGGAATATAGGCCGTAAAAAGGCGACAATACTAGTCTATGTTCCCGGAAACTATAGTCTAAAAGAAGCTTCAAGTGGAGTAGAGGTGCGGGAAGGTTTCTTAGAGTTGAAGCTTGAGCTTACACGACCCGAAGTTGAATGGTACTTAAGGTTTGATCTAAACGAGATAGATTTAATGGAGCTTGCTGAAGAAGCGATATGGGAGAACAACGATGGCACATTAAAGTGGGGAAATGCTTTTTGGGCTGAAGGTATAAACAGGATAACCATTGTGAAAAACGAGGAGGGCGGGGAGGAAAAGTGTCTTTACCTACATCCTAAAGGCGTTGAGGGTGGATTCATAAGAGGATGGTTTAAAGTAGTGCTACCACCTCATAGGAAAGCCGTTTTCGAGGCTAAGGTCGGATTTAAGCATGGGATGGAAAAAAGTGATGGTATAAAGTTCTCTATATTGGCTAAGGAAGGTAAAGCGGTTGAGAAGCTTTATGAAACATATAAAAAATACGACGGGCGACTCGTAGACATCAAGCTAGATTTAAGCAAATACTCTGGGAAAAGCTTTGAACTAGGTTTAATGGTGGATTCAGCCGGAACACCGCACTACGACCACGTAGTATGTATATCACCTAAAATAAAAATAATTTAATGGATTCTCTATCCTTAAAATACTTTCAACTATAGAATCTATATTTTCTTGTAGGATCTGGAAGCCTTTTCTTTCCAATATGGAAGAGTAGATCTGGGGGCTTAAGGTTGTTTTCGAAAAGTTTAAACGGGTAAACTTACTTAGGGGTATGAGGGTCTCCAATGAAGGTTCTCGTTACAGGTGGAGCTGGATTCATTGGAAGCCATTTGGTTGATAGACTCTTAGCGGAGGGGTACGAAGTTGTATGCCTTGACAACCTAACCTCTGGGACGACCGACAACCTGAAGCATGCATTAAAACATAGAAACTTTCGTTTAATTAAGGGGGATATAAGAAGGACTAGGGATGTGTGGAAAGCAGTAAAGGATTGTGATACGGTCTTCCATTACGCCGCTAACCCGGAAGTTAGGATAGGTATACCAAGAGTCCACTTTGAAAACAATATTCTAGGTACCTTTATAGTTCTTGAGGCTATGAGGAAATACGATGTAAGAAATATAGTGTTTGCATCCTCGTCTACGGTTTACGGTGACGCTAAAGTCATGCCAACACCTGAAAACTATACCCCCCTTGAACCAATATCCGTTTACGGGGCTTCTAAACTCGCATGCGAATCCCTGATATCGTCCTATGTTCACACCTACGGTCTTAGAGGCCTATCTCTCAGATACGCTAACATCGTGGGTCCCCGATTGAGGCATGGCGTAATATACGATTTCATAATGAAACTTAAACGGAATCCAAGACGACTAGAAATTCTGGGGGATGGAACTCAGAGAAAATCCTATCTTTATGTCACCGACGCTGTAGATGCGACAATATTCCTATGGAGGAGCGTCGAGAAGGAATACGATGTATTTAATATAGGATCTGAAGACTCCGTATCTGTAATGGATATCGCTAAGATAGTGGTAGATAAAATGGGATTAAAAAACGTTGAACTCTACACTACTGGGGGCGTTGATGGAGGGCGGGGCTGGAAGGGAGATGTAAAGTACATGCTTTTAAGCGTGCAAAAGCTTAGAAAACTTGGATGGACTCCAAAACACAATAGCCGGGAATCCGTTGAACTTACTGTTACAAGTCTCTTGGAGGAGCTGGAAACAGGTTAGGTGACGTTGATGACGAACGAGTTAAGATGGAATCCTATTCTCGGTGAATGGATAATTGTTGCAGCTAAAAGGGAGAAACGTCCATGGAGGCCGAACTACTGTCCCTTCTGCCCAGGGTCGGAGGAAACAGGGGAGGGATGGAGGGTTCTAGTGCTCCCAAACAGGTATCCGGCCTTAAGGGTTGACGCTGAAGTCGCGTCCTCTTCTAAGGACATTTATTGTGTTAAGCCTGGATACGGTTACTGCGAAGTTGTGATAGAAACCCCCATGCATGAGGGGGATTTATGCGACCTAAGTCTTGAGCATTTAAAGGAGGTTATAGATGCGTTCAGCCAGAGGTACGTAGAATTAGGCAGAGATCCCAAAATAAAATACGTTTTCGAGTTTAGAAACAAGGGAGCTGCAATAGGGGTTTCGTTGCACCATCCCCATTCACAAATATATGCTTTACCTTTCATCCCTCCTAGGGTTAAAAGGGAGTTGGATAACTCTAGGAAATTCTATAAGGAAAATGGAAGATGTTTATTCTGTAGGATCCTGGAGCTTGAATACGAGAGCAAGTCTAGAATTCTCTATGAAAACGCTGATTTCACCGTGTTTCTGCCTTTCTTCGCTATGTGGCCTTACGAGGTACATGTGTATCCTAGAAGACACGTACAGAATCTGCCCATGTTAACGGAGGAAGAACGTTACTCCTTGGCCGATGCACTAAAGGTCATTACAAAAGCCTATAACATGCTTTTCGATATGAATCTTCCATATATTATGGCTGTGCATCAAAGCCCAACGGATGGAGGTGAATACAAATACTACCATTTACATATAGAATTTTATCCTCCTAATAGAGATGCAAATAAACTTAAGTATGCTGCTGGCATTGAATGGGGTGCTGGCGTCTTTACATACGATGGGCTACCTGAAGAACGGGCTATGCAGTTGAAGAAAGCAGTTAACAAAGCCTTGAATGATCTTAAGAAAAAAGAAGGCTATAAAGCCCTTGGTGCTATGGTTCAATCATAGAGAAACGTCTCGAAGAATTCTCAACGGTTTTTCAAAACCGATATTTAAATTTTTGCCTAAAGCTTAAATATGTTGTTTCGCAACTAATTTTCTAAAACCCCTCTAAAGGGGGTGTATTTGAATGTCCGCTCCTAAAACTGAGGTTAGGAAGGCTTTTCCAATAGTGCCATTAATTTTGGCAATAATAATTTCACTGATAATAACGTTTTACAATATATGGGGGACTTATGCCCCTCAGCTGGCCAGCGTAACTGGGTGGCTTGGCTCCATCGACTATAATGGTGCTGGATGGGGTTGGAACACCCTTATACCGAGAGTGGTTCGTGTACTTCCGGCAATGCTCATATTGGCTGTAGTAAACTACGTTCTGAAAGTTCTCTCGGGAAAAGCGGGGAGAAGACTATATTTAAATGAAAAGGAATTTGCCATGATATTTGCAGCAATACAGCTTTCAACGGCATGGGGATGGTTCTTCTACTGGCCCAGCATGGGCTTATTCTTTGCTCTGGCACATGGAGGCTACGAAGCTTTATCATACCTTAGACCCAGCATATGGTGGATGCCTAGCCCAGAGCTATACAATATGGCAGCAGATGGAGGACCCACACCGTGGGGTGCCCTTAGCGGTCCAATAGCAATGTGGCTAACCTTCTATATCGGCTGGCTTATATTGTTTATGGGTCTAGGCTCCATCCTAAGAAAACAGTGGATAGAGATTGAAAGAATACCGTTCCCTGAAGCCACATTATACTCCACACTAATAACTTCCACAAGCACCGATAAACCAGAAAACAAGATTTTCATAAAGATGATCTTCGTAGGCATACTGGCTGGAATTCTTTGGCGTCTACCCCATATCTTAACCATATGGTATGGCTGGGTTGACTGGGGCATGTTACATGGATATGTCAGAACAGACTTTAAGTCCGTTCTAGGATTGGACACCGTTCTTCCAGGAAGCTATCCCCTTATAAGTATCTCGCCGAACTGGGTTACCTTCTTCCTCCTCGTGCCGCTCGACGTATTGTTCTCCACATGGCTGGTCTGGTATATAGTATACTTCGTACTACCACCCATATTATACTACATGGGTATACTTCCCACAGACCCCGGCACCCTCCACAACGCGCTCAATTACATTGTCTGGAACCTACCGATATCCATGAGAAACATCTACTTCGGTGAAATCCTTGGTCTAGGCATAGTTCCATTGTTTTTGTCGTGGAAGTATATTAGAAGAACCTTCGATGCCGCCGTAAAAAGAGCACCTAGGGAACCTGGTGAACCAGTAAGCTACACGGTGGCATATCTTCTCCTGGGTATAGGCTTCATCATGATGTTTGCCCTATTTCTAGCCATGGGAGCCAATGTGTGGTCTGCTTTCATACTTCCAATAATAGTAATAATCTGGTTCCTAGGCTTTTCGAGGGCTTATGCTGAATTCGGTATATTCCCCATGCACGGCGAATACGATGCACTGGTTATTCCGTGGACGGCATCAAACCTGTTTTACGTATCTGACCTTGGATCAGTAGATCCAAACGCCTTTACCACAATGTTTATGTCGTACGCTACGATAGAGGTCTGGGGATGCAACGGAAACACCAGCCATACCCTAGCCAACGCCATGATGGCATTTAAAGTCGGCGCGGACACTAAAACCGACTCCAGAGACATATTCCTAGTCGGATTCATTGCAGCAATAATAGTGGTTGTCGTAACCTTCCTCTACATGATAAACCTGGTTTACAGCGTAGGTTTCAACAACATCCCAAGCTATGTCAAATGGTTCGTGGTAAACTGGGGCATCGATGATCCTAGAATCGTGGATCCCCAGGGATGGATGCTCTACAGAATACCAGTCTATGAGCAGGCGCTTAGATGGTTCATAGGAATAATAATAGTTGCTGTGTTAATGGTCGTCCGCACAATGGTTCCAGCACTGGCGTTCCTCAATCCAGTCGGCGTAGTGATGGGAACATCGTGGGGTGTTATAGACAACGCGACTGGCGGAGCTTTCCCCATCCTTGTAGCATGGATAATAAAGTATATTGTACTCAGATTCTACGGCTCATCGCCCTACACTAAATACATCGTTCCGTTCTGTGTAGGATTCCTGGGAGGCTTCACTGTCGTAAGCGTGTTTAGAAGAACGTACCTTGCCTTACGCTGGTACGGTTACATACCCTAAAAACTAAGTATATTTTTTGTTTTGTCTAGATTCTATACACAATTTACCTGTGACCATATATTAACGTACACCCCTTTTCAAGAGGCTTTTTCGGAAAACTTTATATTGTAGTTTGAGGGTTTCCTTAGAATGAATGCCCGAGCTAGGCTCCCGCCCAGGGGGTGTGATTCGTGAAATTTCCCTCAAAAACAGTATTGATGGTTTCTGCAGTAATTTTATTACTTGTGCTTGGTTTTGTATTTATTTATAACCCGTTTTCACAGGTAAATGTATCCATTGAAAGGGTAGAATTTTTGGTTAAGAACGATGGATGGAAGATCCTGAGGACCATAAGGGTTTACTTGAAGAATAAAGGTAACGATAATGTTACCATAAACGCTGTTTCAGTTAACGGTGTAAGCTTTTCATCGTGGTCTTCAAGATGGATCATCATATATCCTGGCGAAACAAAATACATTGAAATTTATTACCCATGGAATGGCGGTGAATATACGATTTCGATAGACACCAGTCAGGGTAGGGTCGAGGTAAAGAAAAAATCCCCTACGCTAACTAAAATAAACGTAGTTTTCGAGAACTATGAAAACAAGCCGTTGGATGAGATCGCTAGCTTCGAACTGTTTTTTGCTGATGGTGAGGTTAAGCCTGGCGAGGTTAGGGTTTTGGATGAAAACGGTGTTGAAGTATTAAACCAGATGTGGGGCATAGTAACATACCAGTCGGGATACGTAAAAACAGCA
>QMRH01000047.1 GCA_003650675.1 Thermoprotei archaeon
AACATTAAAGTGTATCAAGGAACATTATCTGTTTAAGTCAGGATGTGCGGAGCCCCGTTCCCCGCGAATGCTCTCTGATGAAGTCTGGCTCATAAAGCCAGACGGAACAGGAGAACTCCCCAAGGTGCTTGAATGTTATTATTTATTCCCTAAACCACCTCGAGGAGAGAACTGTGCTTGTAGGATAATCTAACAGGATAAAAGTTGCAGTTTTAACAAGTTATAGAATGGAAGCAAACATTCTGTAAATGCATTTAACTAGGAGTTTCCTGTAGGACATTTCGCCTGAGGTTAAGGGTAGCAAATATTGTCTTATTTTGGGATCTTTTTCAAGGAGCCTTAAACTTAGGGATAAATTATTGTAAAAAATTCTGCTGAAGAGTAAGCCTGCCTTCAAATTATCTCCGAACCTCTTTTTGCATGAAAGCCAGTACCTATGGAGGAAATCTCTTCCATATTTTTCTTCTTCAATGGATTCCTTTACGGTGTTGGCTGCAATCTCGCCGCTTAGCATTGCATAGTATATTCCTTCACCCGTCCATGGGTCCACGAACCCTGCTGCATCGCCGCATAGAAGAACGTGGTCCGTGTATATTGATGGGTTACTCCAGTTTATCCTCAGGGGGATTAGATGAGCATTGAAGCGTATATTTAGTGTGGGTAAGGGGTGGGGAAGAGAGCTTAGAAAATATTGGAACTGTCTTCTCGGGTGAGGGAACCTGGGTAGCCAGCCAGCCAACCCTAAGCTAATCGAGTTTCCTTTCGGGAAAACCCATCCATAGCCGGTATAAGTATGGTTGAAATAGACTTCAACAGCAGTATCGTCTAAATCTGGGTTGAAAACTTTTCGGGGTAAAGTTGTCTCAAAGGCTAGTAGTACTTCGTTGGGCCGCCACCTTTCCCTTAAGCCGCTAAGTTTAGCTACACTGCTGTTGACTCCGTCTGCACCTATGATCAATTTAGAGCAAAAGATTTTACCCCTATTGGTGGCGACCTTCACCCCTCCATCATATATCCTTAATCCCTTTACCCTCTCATTTTCAGCTAACATGCAACCACTCTCTACAGCTTTCTCCACAAGGTAAGCATCGAACCTGCTTCTCTCAACTGTCGTGACGATGGGTTTTCCAAACGATTGCACGATGTTCTTGTCTCCTATAAAGACCTTTATTTTAAAGCATTCTCTTTCAACAAGTTCCCCGTTGAAGAGATTCCTTTTCTTCAGAAACTCAACGCTTTTCGGAGTCAATCCCCCTGCACACGGCTTATACCGAGGAATCTTTTCCTTCTCTATAAGCAGTACATTCAATCCCAGCTTTGTAGCAGTATACGATGCTATACAGCCTGAAGGCCCAGCACCAACCACAATCACATCATACAGCTCATTCATACGATTCATCTCATCTAGGGCACAGCGGTAAGGTGGTATTTTCATTACGTTAGCAATATCATTATCATTGACAACTTAATATTTAGAAATATTTATAGCATAATGGATTCTGTTCGGACTTTTCGTTAGGCTGAGAGTCTAATGTGAATGTTAATGGACTGCCAGAGCCTGTTCTTCCAGATTGAGAGAAGAATGTTCATTAAATACATGAAAGGCGATAAGCATACCAGTGCCGGGTTGCTGAAGAAGTAATAAGGAGAAAAAGCTATTAAGTTCTTTTGATCTTTAGTTATTTGGTGATTTAGGTGGGTAGTATTAAGGTGTATATTTCGGAGGAAGTTGAGAAGAAGTTTAGGAAGCTAGCTATGGAGTTATATGGATACGGTAGAGGGGCTTTAAGTATAGCTGCTGAAAAAGCGTTAAATGAATGGGTTACTAAAGTTTCAGAAGCTATAGAGGTTGTTGGCTTATTAGATGATCCCGTTGAAGCCATCTATGGAATGCTTAGCCATGTTAAGAAGAGTGGTGTTGAACTTCAACATGAAGCTAAAGAGATTAGAGCTGAGAAAAACTTGGGGTAGCATATGTTCGTAGATTCCAGTATTTTCCTAGAGGTTGAACTAGCCCAGGAACACGGTGAAGCCTCTAAGAGATTCCTTAAAAGGGTTCAGAAAGGCGAGTTAAACGCCTATACCACTAATTTCCACTTGGATAACATAGTTATCGTCATGGAGAGATACGGGAGGTCTTGGAGAGACATAGCAGTTTTTCTAACCTCCCTGCTACAGTACAAGGGCTTATCCATATACCCTTTAACTATTTACGATAGAATAAAAGCTACAGAAATTATGCGAGAGGAAAATCTGGACTTTGACGACGCGTTAGCCGCCTACGTTATGAAGAAACTCGGCCTGAAGGTTATCGTTTCATACGACACTGATTTCGATAAAGTCAGCTGGATAAAGAGAAAGACTCCGGAGGATCTAGAAGACCCCACTAAGACCCTATTTCAGCGACCCGCTTGTTAATATTATAGTCTCCAGCATTATTTCTCTAGTAAGTTGTGGATATCAGTATTTTTAATCATAAATCACTACAATAGCTGTTGGTTGGCTACTCTCATATCCCCTATTTTCATAATATCAGCTAAACGAAAAATATTTATACAGTAAATATATATATATTCTTGTGATAAAAATGTCACAGTGTAACAGTTATCTTATTAAAACTTTACTAATAGTACTGTTGTTCTCGACAAATATACTTATACTGGTTTCTGCAGAGCTGGCATTTGCTGAAGATGAAGACTACGGATACGGCAGATTTTCTGTGGCCTATGCTTATGTCAGCGGATGGTATGATCCATCGGAACCCATCATATACTATAACTGTCACCATGAAGCAGGCTATTGGGTAGATCCAAATTATCCTTATGGAGGATATCTACGCGTAACAGTATATCCGGGTGAAGGTAATACAGGCTATCCGGCTTATACTTACACTACAGTATATTTATATGATGCCTTTGGTAATGAATTTAAAGACTCACAAGCCCGCGCCATGTTACCGTGAAAACATGGCGAATATATATCTAAGAATAAGATTTAGGATAAGTGGAAGACGGGTTCTTGCATTAGTTCTTTTAGTATCCTGCTTATCCTTTTTTCTCTTCTTGTCACCGATATCCAGCCGCTATACCGTTCATGCACAACCTGCTTGGCTTAAGAAAGGCGTCTATGCGGTTTACAGATTTAAGTGTGCTTATGCTCTTAAAGGTTGGGAGACTAGTTGGTGGGAGCTTGAAAGCCTAGGCAGTGGATACTACAGGTGGGAAGTAATTGAGGTTAAGGGTAGATTAGCCACCTTAAACGTAACCCTTTCAACTGAAAAATTTACTAAAAGTATTATAGTAACCTTGGACACCGAGACCATGGATTTAATAGAGGATGGAAAAACTTGGGGTAAGGCTTGGTTCTGGATCGACGTAACCAGGTTCCCGGCACCGCCATCAGCTACTAAAGTCTTTGGAAACATAACTCTCGTTGCTCGGTGGTTTAACGTGTCATTGAAAAATACAACCGTTTCAAGGATATATAGTATAACGAAGGAAAGCTCCCTCAAACCCGTTAAAACAGGGCTTGGACTCGTAGACAAAGTCATCACCGTTAGAGGCTTTAGCAATTTAACTAGACTTCAACTCAGGATAGATGAGGTATTGCATCAGATGATAAGTATAGGCGGGATTACCTTAAGTTTAAGCTGGTGTTATGAAGCTAGGTATGGTCTATTAGTAGCTGGAGAATATATTGATGATATTTTAACGCAGAAATTTAATGTCGTCTTCTTCAAGGATATGTCAGGTGCAGGCGAGTTGACATACTGGATGTATTTAGAGGACACTAACCTTAAAATTGAGGTGGTTAAAAGTGTAAATACTACTTCAATATTCGAAGAATATTTCATCCCCTTACTCTTAGGTATCCTAGCCATAATATTCGCGGTGGCTTTTATAGTAGGTAGGAGAGGTGGCAGGTTTTGAAGACCCTGACTTTTATTAAGTGGGAGTTTAAGTCCCTCACCAGGCTCAGGGTCATCTTACCCTTAGTGGCTTTCATGTTTTTCACGTCATATTTGGGAGGTGAACTTAGTGGAGTAGTTTTTGTTTCTGGTGAAAATGTCCGTCTCGAAAACTTGGCCAGTATGCTCGGTAAAACGGGGGTAGTATCCATTGAAGGGATATACCTGGCTTTGGCGTTTTTCTCAGCGATCTTAGTGCCGTTTTCCCTTACAGAGGAACTCAATACAGGTATACTCAAGTATTATCTTTCGTTACCTATAAGCCGGTTTAAGGTTTTCTTAGCCAAGTTTCTGGCATGCTATATAGTGCTAAACCTAACCAGCTTGACCGCTGTCTACTATAAAATGTTCATGACGGATCCAAGAAACTTTTTCCGGTTTTTAGCTGTCTCGCCCTTCTACATGCTTCAGCCGTGTTTGATGATTCTTCTAGCAACTTTGTTTACATTCTCTGTCTCACTGTATTTTTCGGTGGTTTCGGTGAAAGCATGGCATGCGTCGCTTTACTCGCTATTCACGCTTTACTCCTTTTATACGGTTAGGCTTGTGAATCCAAGGCTCCGCTGGTACCTGCCTCCATACATGTTCTTTCCCGCTTCCACAAGTATGACAGGTATTTTCTATATCATGTTTTTCTCCGTGTTTTTAACGCTCTCCTCCTGCTATATTTTTGTTAGAAGACTAGAGGTGGCATAAGTGAATCCCGTTTCCAAATTGGGGCTCGTGTTGATTACAGCGGCTTTATCTGCTTTAGCTGGCAACATTTTCACACTCCAGGGACCGGGCTTGACCATTACTTATTCAACTGGACGAAGCTTAGGGCCCCAGAAACTCAGCGGCATATATCTTTTCCTCAAGTCATACGAATACAGGGTTACTATAAGTTGCGACGGTAAAGCCCTTTTTATGGTTTTAAGACTAGAGGATCTACTGTCTTCGGCTGGCAACCTCGAGGAAAAAGCCTTAATAAAGAAGGTTGTAGAGGGTTGGAGCGAGGTTTCCTTTAGACCTGAAAGAAGAGGCGCGTATGCGCTATTGGTTAAAAACTTAGAGGAGAGCAGGTTGTCGGCGAGCTTTGCGGTGTTCACAACCAAGGTTCTTGAAGTAGACTTCTTGATGGATACTATGGTGGCGATCACTATAGGAGTCTTTTTAGTGGTAATCGGCTTGACTCTAAACGCGGTATCTCAGCGGAGGCTGAGAAAATGATAATTGAATGCCGAAACCTATCCAAAAATTATGGTAGAACCGCCGCTTTAAATGATATCACCTTGACAATAGGGGAGGGCGTGACCGGGCTTATAGGACCTAACGGTGCTGGTAAGAGTACATTAATAAAAATAATTTTGGGTTTGATGAAACCTAGCCGAGGGACTGTAAGGGTCTTCGGGCTCGACCCTTGGGTTTATGGCGAAAGGGTAAGGAAAAGAATAGGAGTTTTACACGAGAAACCTGTTTTCCCCAGCTGGGTAACCGGTTACGAGCTCCTCAAGTTTACTGGTAGGCTCCGTGGATTAAGGAACTTGGAGGAGGAGATAGAGGAGGCGCTTAAGCATGTGGGGTTGTGGAATGTGAGAGACAAGAGGATAGGTGAATACTCTGCAGGTATGGTTCAAAGACTTGGAATAGCCCAAGCGATACTAGGTTACCCTGAACTTGTGATTCTGGATGAACCTACAGCGAATCTAGATCCGGAGGCAAGAAAAGAGGTTATCGAGTTAATTAAGAAGATTAAAGAGGAGAAGGGGTCTTCATTCCTCATATCAACCCATATACTCTCCGAGCTCGAGGAAGTATGTGAATATGTAATCATATTAGAAGAGGGGGAAGTCCTGGACCGCGGTGCCTTAAGGGAATTGGCTTCAAAATACTATGCCTATAGCCTAACAGTTAGAGCTAGCAATCCTTTAGGGCTTATAGAGGTTCTGAAAAATCTGGACTATGTCAAGGATCTAGCTTTAAAAGGGGATGAAGTAACTTTGTCTACCTCGAATCCCGAGCTACTAGCTGACACTCTCAGTAAATATGGAGATGAAGTGGGGATAGTTTTCGTGAAAGAGAACCCTAGGCTTCTAGAGAGAATATACTTAAAAGCCACAGGAAAAAGAACTATTTTTAACTTTCAATAAGACTAGAAGCTGAGGGACTATTTGCTTATTTGGGTACTTGTGTAATTTTGGGAGCCATAATAACTTTTCAATATTTTGAAAACTTTAGGCTTATATGCTAGAGTGTCAATATAAGAATCTTGGGGCCGATGAGCTGATGAGCCGTAGGCCGGGGGATGAGGCAACCCCCAGATTCGCCGATGGCTCTGGAGATAAAGCGACGCTCTGGAGCCGTAGGTGGGTCAAAGGGTGCCTAAAAGGTGGGATGAACCCGTGCATGGTATTTCGGGTATTTTCGTTACTTTGGTAACCATGCACGGGCAACCACTGAGAAATAATAGTTCCCTCATAGCATTGGAGGAAGAATAAATGCTATCAAGGCCTGCATGCTTTAAAACTTCCTGACAACGTATACTTTGAACTCCGCATTTATTGGTATAAGATCCTCCCTTTCAATCAATTTGCAGAATGCTGGATATCTCTTCACATGTTTTTCGCTCGTGTTTAATGTAATTTTAAGCGGTAGACTTATAATGTTATGGTATACTTTTTATATGGTGTATACTTTGTCTACCACGATAAAGATTTCCAGAGAGACGAAGGAGCTGTTAACTGATGTGTTGATAAGGTTGGAGGGTGAGTTGGGGAGGCGTTTAAGCTATGATGATGTTATTAGAATTCTCATAAAGAGGAGTAGAGTACGAGACTCTAGGTTGTTGCTGAGGCTTGTGGAGATGAAGGTTTCAGGGAAGTTGGTTGAGAAGGCTCGTAAGCTGTTAGAGGAGGAGACTGCACTTGAGGAAGAGATGTTTAGAAGGAGATATCGTACTAGATACGAGCATACTGGTTGAAATAGTATTTGCTACAGAAAAAGGTAAAGAGCTGGCGAAGCTGATAATAGATGAAGTTATCACACCTTATACGACAACGCTAAATGTTACGGAGGCTATCTACGTGATGTGTCGTTTGCTTGGAATGGAGGAAGCCGAGAGGAGGGTGAATTTAATGTTGAACACAGGGTATTTTAACGTCGTAAGTTCGGATAGAGTTGGTAGATCTGCTGCACGGTGTAAGTGTTTATTTCCGATAAGCATCGTTGATTGCCACACTTTAGCGTTGGCACGGGAGTATAATATGCCGGTGCTATTTTACAGGATGGAGAAGGAATTCGAGCCCATAGTAAACGATTTGAAGAAATGGTTAGGCAATGAAATAATATTTCTTGTAGAATAGTAAGTCCCGTGGCAAACGAGTATACAAAGTTGACAGTACCTTAACGAGAAGGAAGGATGCGCCCCGGCTCTTGCAGGGGGATCACTCTATGTATATCGCTTCTAGTCCCATCTCTTTCGCTATTTTTTCTTGTCCTTTATCGCTTGTGATTAACTTGGCTCTCAGGTTCCTTGCTTGTGCTAAAAACAGGCTATCATAGATGGAAGTGTCATAATTTATGGCGATTTCCAGAGCTTCCTTCAAGTATTTCCCGCTTGGCTCTAGTATTATCACTTCCTCCTTTACGAGCCTTGTCATCTGCTCGTAAAGTCCTAAGGCCTGCCCCCTCGTTATTAGCCTGTACTTTCTCATGTACTTCCATATCACGTTCGCCGTCTCAATGGTCAGCATATCAACCGCATGCGGCTCTGAGGAGGGATCCAGGTAGGGGATTACATTTTCCCAGCCTTCTTCCCTCATTAAAAACTTTGAGAAAGCTGAAGAGTCAATGACTATCACGATCCTCCCTCACTAACTTTTGTGCTGTTCCTCTCGGCGCCTCGGGTAAGGTTTGGATGTAGGCCACAACTTCCCGGAGAACCTTCTTCTTTTTATGCTCCTTGATTCTCCTTTTTATGAATTCTCTAATCTCCTCGCTCCAGTTAACTTCACCCCTCAACCTATCCATTTCCCGCTTAATTTCCGGTGGAACACGAATACTAATAACGCTCCCCATGTAATTCGCCTAGAAGCATTTTTGTAATACAATTATATAAGCGTTTTGTATACATCATGCACCCGCCTGTCTTACGGAGCTGAAGAATTTAAGAGACCTAGAGGATTATTCTACTGCCTGCATGGTAAACGCGTAAACAAAGGTTAACAGTAGTATACCTTGTATCTCCAAGAGTTTAATCTAGGACAATATTAAACATATTTGAAGAAAAACCTGTACCCCAAATAGGAGTAAAGGTCCCCCTGATAAACGTTGAAGCCTTGGCAGATAACGGCAACTACTTTATAAGGAAAAAGGTAAAAATCCCGATTTTTAGCCCTGTATGGTCTAGGTAAAATAGGGAAATTTTATGTCTTTTAACATCGACCCACTGACCGATATGTCATTCATAGTTAACGATATTTTAGGAGGTAACCATGCCCCCCAATATCGCTTAGAGCTCTAGATACATCTTCGTCAGTAATTAGATAATCAAGGTGCCGAAAAGACAGATAGTCACATCAAATTTTCCATTCAGCTGTACATCCCTCATATTCTGAACATGAAAATTGGTATTTAAATTAAACTCCTCAGTCTTTTTTATAGCCTTGAGAAAACATAACTTTAGATAAGTCTATCCCAGTTATTTCATAACCCATCTTAGCTAAGATAATGAGTGCCCTCTAGTTCCACAGTTCACACCAAGTATTCTTTACTGGCTTAAATTTTAGAAATTCATTGAAATACTCTACAATGTCTTTGCATTCCCGCTCACAATTTTTCTATAATACATTAGATCATACTATTCTCCATATTTAGTGTAAATATTGGACATTTCAATAATCCTTAAATTTCAAGATGTTAAAGCTTTTGAACCATTACGATTAACGTTAGATATTGTATCATTTTAATCCTTTAGTCATTAAAAGAATATCCGCAAGATAAGGTTCAAGAGTTATTAGCAATACTAATCTTATCAAGTCAGATATCATTCCAACTTTAAACATGTTCCAAGACTTAATATATCTTGAACCATAAACTATGGCCATCGGCGGAGTTGTACTGGGAAGTGCACTTGAGATTGAAGACGCAAGTGCAGCTGAAATTATCGCTGGTATTGGATTTATCCCTGCTCCCCTTGCTAAGGTAGCCGCCAGAGGACACGCAATTAACGATGAAACGGTATTTGAGGCTGGATAAGTTATTAAGAAGCCTAAGAAAGCACTCAAAGCGGATATTACCCATGGATTTTTAATCCATTCACCGCCTAATTGAGTTATTATTAGTACAAGCCATTGCGAGAAACCGCTTTGCTCAAGGGCTTTACCCATTGCAATGCCCCCACCGAAGAGAAATATTACGTTCCAGTCGATCCCGGTTTCAATATCCTCCCATGTTAATAACCGTCTGCCATCAGCCTTTAATAATCCAAGTAGGAATAATGCTAAAACTGCAGGTAGTGCTTCAGGTAGTGCATTTTTAACCGCACTGCTAATAGGTTCAAGTTGAGGATTAATGTTGGAAATTATAATGAATATTCCTGGAAGAAGCCATAAAGTCAAAGTCAAAAGGAATATTAAGAAAACAAGTTTTTCACCCTTGCTCATAGGTCCTAAAGATTTTCTTTTTTCACTTAACAATTGAATGTCAAAAGCGATCTCCTTAACTTCGATTTTAATGACCTTAAACACAACCAACCAAGATATAATTAACCCTAAGAAAGCATGCAAGCTACCTACTATAAACCAGTCAAAAAATGTCAGAGTAACGTTAGGGAAACACTCTTCTACAACCTTTTTAGCTACTAAATTTGGAGGGGTGCTTATTAATAGGAACATTGCTCCAGCAGTTGCGGCTTGACCTAATGCAAGCATGGTGGCTTCTGCAAATTTACTACCCCGATTAAAACCAGTTGAAGACAAATAAGCTAAGACAATAGGATACATTAAAGAGGTTGCAGCGGTAATTGAACCAGTAATGGTCAACATAAATGTTGGTAAACAGGCTATTGAAAACGCTTTTAACATCGGACTTTTACCTTTATAAATAGTTGAAAAGTAAAATGCTATCCTCTTATCCAGGTTCCAGACTTGAAAAGCCTTAGCTAATACGAAGCCTCCCATGAAAATCCATATTATTGGATCCATAAAAGATCTCAGAGCATCCTTCAACGCTATTAAACCAAATGAGGTGAAAAGTAATGGAGCCAGAAGAGCAGTTAATCCCAGCGGAACGTATTCAGTTATCCACCAAGAAGCAATCCATAACAATATTCCAAGCGAAACTTGAGGAGCAGTTATAAAAGGAGCATTAACAGCAGCTGCAGCTTCACTAACCCACGGCAAGGGAGGAAGTATTAGGAAGAATATGAATAATAAGGGACCTACCAAGGCTTTCGCTAGGTCTCTAGACCTACCCATTCTGAAGCCTCTCCTTTTACAAATATAAAAGAAGTGTATATAAACGTGACCTTCCTGGAGCTATCGAAAAACCAGACATCAAGATGACCTATCAGCATGACTATATAAGTCTAATTGATTTCCAGAAGATACACTACCCTTAACATCAAAAACCACTAAGTGCTATAAACATGTGAAATTGTTATAGCAGCATTTATTAAGTTATCATTCTAAAGTCATAGAGCTACATGTAGATACGTACAAGTTCGAGAGAGGGCACGGATTCCTAGGATATTAGTTGATGGTAACTGTATCTACCTGCTTCTAACCATATGTAGGAATTTCGAGGTTAGTGAGCATAAGAATAAGATCTTCATAGATATTAATGAGGGTAGTGTTAACTGTCTATTGGTTAATTACGGCAAGAATGAAGCCGTATTGTTCTCAATAAGATGCGATAACTAGGAAAATACATACCAATTATAGAAGGATTAGGAAGAGTATCCAGAGGAAGGTAAAGAATCCTAAGTTAAAGGACAAGCTTCTTACTAAGTATGGTAATGGAAACAGCTTCTTTTCTTCAATTAATTTTTCTAGGTCTCCATCACTTGGATAACGCCACGCCGTCACCTTCATTTCCATATGTTCAGCGTATTTAAGAGTATCTATACTCGGTTTTAGTGTTGATTGCAAGCCATGGGACATCAAAGTGTTTTCTCAGATCCAGGAGCCACATATAAACGTAGAGTGCTGTTTTTGAATCAACGTATTTATTGTCTTTCTCTGTTATTACATCTATTTCATGCTGAATGCAGCACCAGTTAGAACGATATTTGTCTGGTGTTAATCCATGCGTCGCCAAGAGTTCGGCAAAAACTGTTCCAAGGGTGTAGCCTTCAGGCCCAACGTCATTATAGCCCTCTTCAACATGTATTTTAATGCAATCTCCGGATAGCGTTCCTGAAGCACCGATTTAACCCGCGTGTATATATCCTCGGTTGAGATCACCCTCTCTTCTCCCACAACTTCTTCCGCTATCTCTGCTACTTTATCAGCCTGCAATCCGCTTCTAACCAAACTTAAAATCAATTTGTCTTCATCGAATTCCTCTACCAAGCCTGAGGCTTTAATCACCCTTCTTTTATCAGACAAGTAACCACATTCAATAATTTCACGTTCCACGAAGTTATCAATAGATTTGTTTCATTCATCAAGACAGCCTCGACCTCAATTCTTCAAGAATACTCTTAATGAGCATTGGGTAGATTATCTGGGAATATTTTCTCTCCCATGAAATCACGTTTCCCGAGTTTATGTCATTGGATTCCGTTATTCTCCTCCATCTCCCCTTAGCATATTCCCTTACATTTTCCTCGATTCTTTCCGCTAAACTCCGGTAGCCTAGCTCCCTTAAAACTTTAGCCAGCCTCCGCAGAAGCGGCGTGAAAACAAATGCTGCGTATTTTTCTTCAAGCCTATAGACTGGATAACTTTCTAAACCATATTTTTCAATTGTTACCCTCAAGAGCTCCTTGAAGTCCCCGACCTTCTTCTCCATCTGATTCAAAATTTTGTTTAGGAGATCAACCCCCACCATCCTGTTGCCGTACTCCTCTAGGTGGACAACTTCCTCAGGAAACCTTTTCCCAGGGTCCCTAGCATCCTCTGCTGGGACACCTACAGCCACTATCGCGTTAACCGTTGAGTCTACAGGCATCTTTAAGATCCTTTTCACTTTAATCCCATTGAAGCTTCCAACCCAGCAACCCTCCAACCCCATTGAATGGGCCATTAATAGAAGGTTCTGGATGGCTGCCGAAACATTTGAGGGCTTACCGTTAAAGAACACAAATACGGCGCCAGCATCGCCTATAAACTCCTGGTTGAGGGATGCCTTTACAAGCTTTCTTTTAGTTTCATCGTCCCTGACAACGATCACCTCCCAGTTGGCGTTATTTCCGCCAGCTGGGGCATAGCATGCGGCTTCTAGAAGCCTGAACACCTGCTCATCTGTGAGCTTTAATGGTTTAAACACCCTTACGGTACGTCGCCTAAATATAACTTCAGCAAACTCCATAACGACCATCATAATCATCAAACCTAACTTAGTTAAATAATGTTCCCCATCTATTTATTTAGCATATTCTTAAAAAATTATTTAAAATAAACATTAATTTACGGTAAAATTAATAAAAACAAGGGAAAATACCCGATCGGTGAAAAAATGAAAACAAAGGAAATCACCTACCTTGTTGTCGCGTTCATTATCGGAGCCTTCGTCTCCGGTGGAATAGTCTATACCATTTACGCCATGAAGGTAGCTGACCTTAATTCCCAGATAAACCAGCTTTATGTTCAGGTAGAGGAGCTTAAGAAGGAGGCTTACGGTCCCTTCATGGGAGAAAGACCCATAGCAATTATAAGTGCATTTAGAGGGGAATTAAATTTCCTCGTCAATGAGCTTAACGCCACTGGAGCCTTAAAGGCTCTCAGGATCGGGCCATGGGTGTTCTATTACGGGGAATTCCAGGGGAAAAAGATAGTACTGTTTTACAGTGGAGTCGGCAAGACAAACGCCGCTGCAGCCACCGAACTCTGCATACTTAAGTTTAGGCCTAAGGCAATAATATTTTCGGGAATAGCTGGGGGAGTGCCGGAGTTCGCGGATGTAGGTGATATAACTATATCCGAAGCCGTAATACACCACGACTATGGAATCGTCATGCCGATTGGAGGGATACCTGGAACAAGTTACCCCGAAACCGCCGACCTGGAAAGGGGATTCATGCCGAGATCCGTTCCCCTGCCGAACGGTAGCAGGGTGATAATGTTCAACGCCTCTCAGTGGCTTGTAAGCCTAGCTGTAAACGCCAGCCATATGATAGACTTTGGTAAGGTTCCGGGGACAAATAGAACACCCGTGGTCAGGGTAGGTATAATAGTTACCGGCGACCAGTTTATAGCATCAACCCAGAAATGCGAATGGCTCTACAACACCTTTAAAGCATTAGCCACAGAAATGGAAGGCGCCTCCGTAGCCCAGGTAGCTTACGTAAATAATGTTCCTTGGGTCATAATAAGATGCCATTCAGATAGGGCAGACGATGTAGCCGAGAAAATTATAGCAGAGTTCTGGCAGTATGCTGCAGAGAACTCCGCTAAATTGGTCTTAAAGATGCTGGAGATGTGGCCACAAAACAATTAAAATCATTTTTATTTAGATATCTGTAGTTTTATCTAGGAAACGGTCAACCAGCTTACCCTTTCTTCATGAATCCGACAGCCACCGCCATATCATCCCGTACAAATACTATTATAGCCGCAACCGAATAAAGTTAACCCTTCTCTAGAATCTTGAAGTACATTGTCCTAGTGTAGGATCTAACCTCACCTTTCGACAAATGCCATGGAAAAATAATAAATGTGATGACATTTACCATATGTTGGGGGCAGAAACATATTATGTTGTGTTCGTGGCATTCGATAATTTTTGTAGTGTCGAGGCCTTTGTAAATTGGGGGTTATTTTATTTGAATAGGTTCCGCCCGGGATGTGGGGTGGGTGGTGAGGG
>QMRH01000048.1 GCA_003650675.1 Thermoprotei archaeon
ATGTAGCTCCCGATGAGCCACCAATTAGAGATGAGGTGGCTAAGGGAGAAGCCCGTGCAAGATCCCATAATATCAAAATATCCAAAATACCATGCACGGGCAACCACCTCTAGGCGCTATTCCCGCAGCATTTAATTTCTTCATTTTTATTCGCTTTGGTTCACACTTATGCTGGAAAAACATGGACCCTAATGACTTTTATTAATGGACTTATATATTCTTATGGAGGCTATGAAACAAAAAGCCTATTAGTACCATTAATTCTACACCGAATATTAAATACGTCAGCACCATTATACTTAAAAATATTTTCTAGAAAATTGGTAAAAATAAGGATTAAAAACAAATAGTAATTCCGGGAAAAGAGACAGACTTCCCGAGGAGTTTGAAAGGAATCCTAGAATAAGTAGAATGTAGAACCTTAGCTAGGCAAAATGATTTTGGATACTTCAGGCCTTGTTTCAAGAAAAAGATAGGGATACCGTTGGTTTCTCTTTGGAATGTATTTAAAATTCCAGAGAGGAACCAAAAATATTAAAGGAGAGGCCATAAACATAATTTGGGTAGACAATGTCTTTAGATCCTCTTCTGTTCACTCCAGGCCCAGTCATGCTTCCGAGAGAAGTTTTACAGGAGTTAGGTAAACAGGTTGTAAGCCATAGGTCAAGCGACTTCAGGAGGATATTTAGTGAGACGGTAGAGTTTTTAAAAACTGTCTTCAAAACCGAAAATGAAATCATAGTTTTAACTGCGTCAGGTACCGGTGGAGTAGAAGCGTCTTTAATAAACTTGTTGAAGCCGGGAGAAAGGATCATTGTCCCAGTATACGGTGTATTTAGTAGCCGTGCAGCCGAGACAGCAAGTAGGCTGGGAATAAATGTAATAAGCCAGAAAATGGAGTTGCCGGAGGAAGATAAGATACTGCAACTTATAGAGGAAAATGAGGCAGAAGCCTTGTTTATGGTTTACAATGAGACTTCCCCTGGAATTACGGTAAGAAAATTGGCGAAGATAGTGGAGGAAGCTAAATCCAAGGGTCTACTTGTAATTGTGGACGCTATTTCAATACTTGGTGGAGACCTACTAGAGACGGATAAATGGGGTATAGACGTAGTGGTAGCCGGTTCACAGAAGTGTTTAATGAGCCCTCCTGGACTATCATTTGTATCCCTCAGTGCGGAAGCCATAAAGAAAATGGGAAACGTGCCGCGAAGAACCTTCTATTTCGATTTTCAACGGTATTTAAAATTCCTTAAGGAAAGAAGAGAGACACCCTATACACCTGCTGTAAATATTCTCTATGCCACACGAACGGCATTAAAGATAATCGTAGAGAAAATAGGTTTAGATAACTGGATTAATTTACATAAAGACAGAGGAATGATACTATACGAGTCTTTAGAAGACCTGAAAATGGATCCTATAATACCTCTAGGCTATAGATCATATACCGTCATAAGTGTAGCACCTCCAAATGGGTTGAAGGCCGATGAACTACTAGATCTTCTCCGTAGAAAATATAGTATCTATTGTGCAGGCGGATTGGAGAACTGGAAAGGAAAGATATTACGTTTCGGTAACATGGGTTATATTACACGTAGAACCCTACTAACGTTGATTTCAGCACTATCGGATCTTTTAAGTTCCCGCGGGATAAACATAAATCTCTCGAGGGCGTTGAATAGAGTAAGTGCATTAAAGGATGTTGAATGGCAATCTATATGAAGGGATTTCATGTTTTCAGGGTATTTTTTAGTCGCCCTTTAACCAAAAGTGATTTGAATTTTATACTAGAAAAGTGTAGTGTGCTCGAAAGAAAACAAAAATACATTTTCTTTATCAGGGAAAAATATTTCCACTCTCCTGTACAAGCACATGTAGCCTTCATTCATGCACTAGAATATACTAAAAAACGACATATTTTCAAGAAAACCGCAGTTGCATTTCTGGTCTTCATGAGCTGTTCAAAGGAGATAAATAAGGCTCTTCAAGCCGGGCTCTGCGTAAATGACACAGAAACA
Source organism: Thermoprotei archaeon (assembly GCA_003650675.1). Classification (GTDB taxonomy): domain Archaea; phylum Thermoproteota; class Thermoprotei; order Thermofilales; family B20-G17; genus B67-G16. Next base: position 2,022 of record QMRH01000048.1, read on the forward strand.
CTATTAATATCCTTTAATTTCCCCACCGAAGACGCCCTCATAGAGTCTTTAAAGGAAGAAGGCATCATGAACTTGATAGCTAAAATCGAGAAAATAGAGCAGCGTACATCACCGTATAATAGACTTAAAGAGACCTTTAACATTAGCGAGAAGGAGCTGAAGGCTACGTATGCAGAAAGCCAGGAAGAAGCGCTACTTAAATGTATTTTAATGCGCATTGCAAGAACTAAATTGGAATTACTTTAACTAATTGTGTTAGAATCGATCGCTAAATCTTTTAAGTCGCTTTATTTTGGCTATTGATAAAATGTACTCAGGTTTAAGAACACTTATACCGGTAACTTCCCCGATAACTTCTACTCTTATTATTTTCGATGGATTATCCAAATCTACTTTATTTTCTATATGTGGTGCTATGGCCTCTATTATTTCATGTCTATGGATTAAACTTAACCTTATATTGGGGTCCACCTTAAACGTATCTTCGGGACCGATTTTTCTTTTAGCCAGCTCCAGCGCGCATTTCCTGATGTTTTCGAGGCTCGTTTCGACCGTAGCCTCTATCGGGACTATCTTAAGTATGAATCTTAGATCCCATGGATTCTCTTCCGTAATTTCCCGAAAGAAATCCACAACTTCAAAGGGGTTTGCATCAACTTTCGCTACCACTAGCCCAGGGAGCCCCGTCCTCTGTGCAATTATTTTTCCTTCGATTTCTTCATGAAGAAAATACCAGAGTTCTGATATACAGTCACCTTCACGGTTACGGTATGTTGACACCACAAGGTTAAAGTCCTTTATCAAAATAAGCCCCTACTTTCACGGATACTATATTTACTCATCCCCTATTTAAATGCAGGTTAGTAAATCATTTAAATATCTTATATTTCGAACTCCATTTCCTCTAACTCGATGCCTACACGTTCCTCTACACGTTCTATTTGTCCATCTCTAATCCATGCAATCCTATCACTTACATCTATCATTTTTAGGTCATGTGTGGCTGTTATTACAGTCACTTTACGTTCATCATTCAGTTCTTTTAGTAAGTGAACTATTTTAAGGCCGGTGTTTAAGTCTAGGTTTCCAGTAGGCTCGTCTGCAAGTACTATAGCCGGGTCGTTTGCCAAGGCCCTAGCTATGGCTACACGCTGCTGCTGTCCACCGCTCAACTCATCAGGTCTATGATTTAGCCTATCGCCTAAACCAACCCTTTCTAACAACCTGGTAGCTTTCTTGATCCTCTCCTCACGTGAGAGACCAGCAAATATCATTGGTAGAGCAACATTGTCCAAAGCGGTGAGTACCGGTATTAAGTTGAATGTTTGGAAAATGTACCCTATTTTATGACAACGCACCCACGCCATCTGCACGGGTGTTAATTTGGATATATCACGGCCGTCGAGAAGAACTATGCCCTTGGTGGGAGTGTCCAGACCGCCGATCATGTTGAAGAGCGTTGTTTTACCGGAACCTGAGGGGCCCATTATGCTTAGGTATTCGCCGTAACGTACTTGGAGATTAACGCCTTTAAGTGCATTAACGACTTCTCCTTTAAGCAGATATTGTTTATGAAGATCCCGGGTTTCGACAACATACTCCGGTTTGGACATTTAATCTCCCTGTTCTATCACCGTTCGCGTCTATATATATTTTAGCTCCTTCTTTATTACCAGTATGCTAGAGTGAAGCTGCAAAAAACATCGATACAAGCGTGTTAAGTGGATATATTATCGCTGTTCCTATAATGGCTCCTCTAACACTTAGTTCACGTTCTTCGCGAAGAACAGTATATGTATAAACCGCCCCCCAGAAGTAGGAAAACCATTCTAATAGCCCCTTAATCACCTCGCTTAGCGCTTCTACCTCTAGCCACCCTTTATACGCTAATCCATACGATATCGACATTATACCTTGAAAAAGTCCCTCTATATGTAGGAAACCAGCACTCGAAACCACAAATAAGAGTGCTATAGCGTTAAGAGAAAGCTGTATAAAGTATATATGAAATATAAGTCCACTTAAACTGAAAAGTGAATGCGCCTCCTTATCACTTCCCAAGAACCGAGATACAAAAAATAATAAGAATAAATAAGTAAACCATCCTAAAATTAGGTAAAGTACCAGGCTCGCCACCATAATTGAATAGACAGGTTCAATCTCCTGTTTCCAAGCACTTATCATATTTCCTCTTACAACATAGTCAACATTCATCGACGCTACATAAAGATTCGCTGTATACGCCGCGATAACTAGTAGTAGTACGAGAAGAGGGGCTAGATAGTCTGGTTCTTCTCCAAGCTGTTTAATAGTTTCAACAGGCCTCGTTATCAGTTTAAAGATGACACTTAGTGAGCTGACAAATGTGCCTGCAACAACCCTCGGAATATTTGCCGACAACTTCTATACCCCTATAAGAGTTGTAGTGCGTTCAATTCCATGAAGTGTCCGTATCTTACTTATAACCTTATCTAGTTCAGTTAAATCATCGACTTCAATTTTAAGAACGAGATCCCATAAACCGTATGTAATTACCGCCTCCTTTACTCCCTTAAGCTTTAACACTTGCTCGAATATATCGTATTCTCTCCCCGTTGCAACCACAGCCAGCACGTACGCCATTACACGCTTTTTATTCTTCATTCGATCACCTCAGCTTTGGTACCCGCAATCATTGCAGGCGCTCATACTATGGACCCACTCGCTCATCACTAAACCACATAAAAGACAAACTCATATAAAAATGTCTCTTATGATGTCGCCATTCCCCTAATACAAGTGTAGAGATAATGTTATTAGTTGGATAAATGAATAATAGTAAAGTACTACTAATATATTGTTAAAATCCAGTTCCAAGAATTAAGGTGGTATGAGGCTATGAATGGAAATACTTCAAATGTCATTGTTACCCTCTCAGGAGACTTGGCCCCCTTTACAGAGGAAAGTATAAAGAAAATTAAGGAACAAATAACCCCACAGTTATGGTTTGCTGGATCCCTTATAGATGGGGAGCTGTTAAGATCCTCTGAACGTACTGGAAAACCCTTCTATAAAGTTTACTCAAAAACACTTTTCTACTATTATCCAATAGTCCCATATGATGTCGAAGACTACGTCTTCTACCTTCAGATGTTAAAAGATGTTTTGCCATCCGCTCAACTAGTTGCTACACTTATTTTACCTGAACCGGGAATATATCGAAAGGTTCTGGAAAAATCCTCTTTCTCCCAACTTATAACATCTGTCGAATTGGATTTACTTCTTCAAATATATTTATATGCAAGGAAACATGGGGATCCTGGAACGGCCTTCAACTTGGCTAGAAAAACAGTAGATGTAATAACTGACCTTCTGGAGAATGAATTAGTGGATTCACTCATAATAAAAAGTGATGTTACTACACTAGTTAACCTAGGGATATTGAAAACCCTATCCGAAAAGAAAATTTTTGAGAAAACTTTTCTCCTTATTACAAACTACAGTCTAATGGAGCAGGCGGGTAGACTCATAAAGATCTTTCAGTATACTCCTCCAAGCTACTTTGGTTACGTAAATAATTTCTTGAAAACATTATCTAATCCCGAAGAACTTAATGTGGGTGTAGTACCTAATGTTTTGACACTCGACGAAATAGTATCAACACTTGTCTTCTTCAAGGACTATAAAAGCACGATTCTACAGCTATTTTACCCGTTATTCTTTAACGGGTTTTCCCTGCTAGGTCGAGTTGAAAAGCAACTTGAATCTCTTCATGAGCAACATCCACAGGAGGTTATTACGCCTCTAACATGGATGAATTTCAACACAATATACATTGATGAAAGTAAATGCAACCTCTGTAAAAAATGCATTGATATATGCCCATACTATGCGCTTCAAGCAACAGACAATAGGATATCCGTACAAGATGAAAAATGCGTGCTATGCAATGCATGTATAGAAATATGTCCTCAAAATGCTATTGCTCCCTCGTTTCTATGTAAGCTACAATGAACACCCATGAAACGAGGATTCTTCTCATGCAACGCCGAAAGGAAAAGGGTGTAAGGGGAGAAAGAAATCTCCTTCACATATTATGGAGTAAAGGATTTGCATGTGTTAGGGGACCGGCTTCGGGGGGAGGGGCAAGAAAAATATTTTACCCGGATTTAATAGCAGTAAGAAATGGAGTAGTATATATTTTTGAAATAAAGAAGAGGAAAACAGAAAATAGTATATATCTTGGGGGAAAACAAGTAGAAAGATTTCTTGATTTCTACAAACGTGCGAAAGGGGTAAAGCCCGATGAAAGAGTATATGCTTTCATAGCAGTTAAAATACATGGTAAGCACTGGCGTTTCATTCCTATAGAAGAAGTGAAAAAATCTCGTTCCGAAAAATCATATAAAATAGATTTAAAGAATACTAATAAAGTACTAAAACTTCGGGATCTTCTAGCTTTATCAGAAAATTATTCTAAACTAATGTAAGAACATAGTAATCATGTTTTTATTTTAATAAAGTATTTCTTCAGTTTTTCTTCGTTTGCTCCAAGATAGTATTCACACAGCTTTTTTATGATATCCCTTAACTTGTTTATTAATGTAGGGGGGTTAAGTTTAAGTTGATCGCATGTAATTTTCCAGCTTTTTGCCTGGAGTACTCTCGTTATAAGAATCTTCTCTTCAAGGTCGTCGAGGCCCGGTCTTTCTTCAACGTGTCTAGAAAAGTAATACTTCACTAGGGGTAGTACAGTATCGAAACAGTTTTCCAAGGTCATTAGTCCCCACGCGTAGCTCATTAAACGAGCACGTTGAACGTCCGTTAAATCAAGTTTTATGTTTTCTAGGCTCCAACCCCAGTCCGATAAAAGCAGTCTAGCTACCTGCGGATTAAGATCATGATAGGGTTCTATAAGCGAGTTTAAAAGCTTCACTCTAAATTCCTTGTTTGCATACCGAATCATATCATATGCACGTTTCGTTAAAGGCTTGATGACGATGACCGTATATTCTCCGCTAACTGGATTTCGTTCGGGACTTATATGAATCGGGATAAAGCCATTTTTGATCCAAAATCTAAGTAGTTCAACGTTAACCCCGAAACCTGCTCCAACCCAGTCGTAGCCCCGCTCCCTCGCTTCTTGACATATAAATTCCAATACGCAGGAACCTAAGCCCCTACCTTGAACCTCTGGATGCGTCGCTATTCGAACAATCCTCCACCCTTTTAATTCGCCAAATTCAAGCACCCTATAATGTTTCATGAAACGGTCTGGTATTATGTTCCCTGCAACCCATTCTCCATTGGCAAGGTCTTTCCCTATTTCACGCGGTATGCCACCCTCCTCGGCCAGCTCTACAGATGTCACAATGTTTTCATTAGAGTTTGTTTGTAAAGCCCTAATTTCATGATGAGGAGCATCCATCATCATACCTATGTCGTCTGGATTATTCCGGTAGTGTGCCATAATGTATATTCCAACGAATTGCCTGAGTTTTTTCTCGTTCTCCAGGAAAAAGTTCTCAAGCGATGGTTTAAGATAAGTTATTTTCTTCTCCTCGATGTCGGAGATGTCTGCTGTTGTTAAGGATGCTGGTTCTGCATCGAGAAGAAGCGTGTCAAAGAGCCATTTTTCCACAGGATCGTTTAACGAGTATCTGATTGGCTCATTCATCTCATATTCAAAAACCCGTGCTCTTGGATCCCTACGCAGAAGTTGTAGAAAACGTACAGAGAAACCCCTTCCAGCCCCTTCATAACCATGTATAGTAGATGCAAAGATCATACGTGAAAAACGTCTGTATATGCCAAAGAGCATCGGAACTTGCAGCCCGGCAGCTTCATCGGCTACAATTATATCCCCTCCCCGCCTCAATGCTTCAAGGGGGGTGTAGTACTCCAGCTCTATGCCCTTAGCTTTAACAGAATAAATGAAATCATCCTGATTTCTTTCAACCTCAACTTTCTGCCCTAAGACTTTTAGAGCCCTTGTAGCAAGGTCGAAGAGGGACTGCACGTTACCTATATTCGGGGCCGTCACTACTATGCGTGCTCTACCCTTTGCACGTCTAAGTTTGTAAGCTAGGGCTGCAACCCCTATGCCCACTGCGCATGACTTACCCCGCCCCCTATCCGCCGTCACCACAACTATTATTTTTTCGTTTTCAGGTTTTTCGTATAAATTTTCTAGGATTTTAAGTACATTCACCTGGTCTTGAGTTAAAGCCAACTCATAGATTTTTCTAGGGAAAAGCCCCCTTTCAGGTATTATTAGCTTACCCCTACGGTATGGTTTAACATCTTTAATGGAATCCTCTTGCACAACATGCTCTTTATCTACATCATAGATTATTATGCCAGCATACTCCCTTAATTTACGAATGAATCTTTTCTTGAAGATGTTCCTCAAATCCCTGATAGAGTATCCTATGGTAATTAGGTTTTCCTGGAATCGAGTAGGCTTCTTTAAAAATACTTCAAAAGAAGGCATCAAAAAGAAAAGTACTCCGCCCCCTCTAACTATACCAGTTAACCTTCCTATATCATTAGGTTTCAAATCATTTATAAGGTCTAGAACAGCAATATCATACGTCAATCCAAGAACCTTTGCTGTATCAGGGTATGTTATAAAATCGATGAAAATATTCTTCCTGTTTTTAAGCGCTTCACCAAACATATTTTTTCGTGTTTGTGCATCTTCATATATTTTATGATATGTGTAAAGTATATTTATTCTTTTATTCTTAATGTTTTTAGCATACAGCTTAAGTATCTCCGCCAAGGTAGCAATTATTTTTTCATCATTATTACCCATTAAAACTACAAGTCTTCTATGGTTCTCGATCTTAGCATTTCTGAAACTTGTAAGGATTTTGATGACAAAATCCTTCGGCATTGTTAACGACATATACCCCATCCCTTAAGTTTAATCCATAAGATTGTTTAAGTATTTTATCGGCCTTAGATTAAAAGCCGGCGGAAACTATGTCAGTTGGCTTCATGAGTTCACGTAATAAAACTGTAGCGTAAAATCCCTTTCCAAGCGTGAAAGTTATTGCAAGCATATTCTTCCCCTTATTAAGAGGGTCTTCAGCTATACTTAAAACTTTAAAACTCTTTACCTCCATTAAACCTTCTCTAAGGTACCCTTTAGCAGACGCTTCTGGAAAATGTTTAACTTTGAATTCCTCTGGTTTAATTCCCTCACTTTCCAAGACTTCTCTTTCTATTTCACCGGGGAGGCCTCCAGCTAAGATAGTATTGTATCCTATTACATTTAAAACAAGACGTAGACGACCTTTTTTCACCATTTTTTCAATATCTTTTTTATTATATGATGTTACTTTTATCGTGGAAGCCACCCGCCCAAGTTTATCTATGAAAGCCACGTAGTCTCCCTCAATGGGGGTATTTAACGGAAGGCCTTCAATTATTCTTCTACTGAGCACTCTGTTAAATAAGTAGGCTTGGAGGGCTTGGATGAAAAGTCTCCTTACTTCAAGAGGTAGCCTCCTAAAAGCCCCTATATAATCCTTCCTATGGTTTAAAAGATGCTGTATCATAGATCTTTCATAGGTGTATGCCTTCGGAAAGAGAGTTAGTGCCCGTTTTAAATCACCTTTAGCCACAAGCTCTTTAGCCTCCTTAATATGTTCTGGTTCTAGAGGATAATATTTGCAAACGAGTTCATGGAAGGCTTCTTCGAAATCTCCTTTCAAAATATATAACCCAATTAAATGCGTATTTGGTCTTATGGTGCCGAATCGTTGATGCCCGTAGTATGCCGGTATCCCTCCTTTAGTTCTAACGGATTCTATGAAACGAGACAAAGTATGGGCTAGATCATCTTTAGGAAGATCAATATTTCTTATTTTTATTGTAAAACGGTTACCAGAGAGAAGACCGGGCTTTAGAGGAAAAGGCCTTCTGAATATTGTGTGTACTTTAAGCTGTTCAGTATGTATTTTCCTCAGTTCGTCTTCACTAACATTTAGGCATGAAACAAATTGAGCAGTTATAGCCTTTGAATCCTTTAAACCAGCGAAACTAAACCGTCTTTCATCCACCTTCAGTAGTCGAGCTAAACGTCTTACAGCTTTTACCGTGTCAAGACCCTTCTTTTCCAAGACAAACCAAACATATGCCCCTGATCCTCGAATATCATGGCATTCCTCTGTCTTACATGAAGCTTCATCTCCTTTCTCGTTGAACTTCACCTTCGCTATGAAACCATCCAAAGATATTTCTTCTACGATAAAATCACCGTAAAGGCTTCGTATTCGTCCTCCAATACCCCTGACGTCTACGGTATAGTATGTGTCTATGCCATAGACTTTTTCTAGTAACGGTACTTTATTGCAAACTCCCTTGTATGATGTCATTTATATAGCCTTAAGTTTCCAGTTATTTTGTTTATTAATTCCTCTGGTGCGGGTCCTATAGCAACCGCGGTACGGGTACCGGGGGGTAATTCTGTTAACCCCATGTCCACGACCATTGCGCATGGAAGGTTCATTTCCTTCGCTTTTTCGTATATCTCCTTTAATTCACCTTCATTTTCTACTTTGAGAACTACTTTCTTTTGTCCCTCTTTCCACCATTCCTTAAGCCAGCAGAGGCGCGTTTTCCTGCACTCTTCCGCAGCCATTAGAGATGCATGAGCAGCCTGGGCTATAGCTTTACCGCAACTCATTTCTATGTCTGTTCGAAGCACGATAACCTGCTTGTACTTCAATTTCATATTGTTCGTCACTTGAGCTTATATCCTATCTTCCTAAGAAACTCCCTCCGTTCTTTAACATCTTCCTCTGATTCGATACCAACAGGTGGCTCGCCATCTATTACAGTCACTAGTCCTCTTCCTCTATTCGTCTCAGCGACGACAACTTGTAATGGGTTTGCCGATGCACAGTATATAGTTGTTATCTCAGGAACATTTTTAAGGGCATTTAATACGTTAATTGGCCAAGCATCTTTGATAAGTATTATAAATAAATGACCTACCCTTAATTTCATCCCATTCTCTGCTGCGATATTTTTCAACTCTTCATCGTTTCCCTCTACTCTTACCAGACGTTTGCCGGAGGATTCACAGAAAGCTATGCCGAATTTTATTCCGGGAACGCTGTTGACTAGGGCCTCATATATATCTTCGGTGGTCTTTATGAAATGTGCCTGCCCGATTATAACATTGACCCCTTCCGGCCTCTTAATATCTATTACTTCATATCTTACGGACATGCATCTACACCAGATTTTATTTTCTCCTTTTCTTTAAATTCTCTTCGAACCTATAACATTGTAGCAGTAAAACCGTTAATCCTGTTAGTGAAGGAAAGGAATATAACTGTTGGTTTTAAAGGTATGTGGAGTGTATCTAATCGCCGAACTCTACCACGGTATGGTGATATTATGAGTTGCTCTCATATAGGTTGTAGATCGCCTCCAGAAATATTGATGAGGATAGATGGATACGAGATACCATTATGTAAGAAGCATTTTAAAGAACTGCAAGACCATCTTTTAATGAAGGCTGTCTTAAAGGGGAAAAGTAGCCTCCAGGATGTGAAGCTGGAAAGGAAAAAGAGGGGGCGAATACAGCTTATATTAGAACCTTCCAATAAAGAAGCATTTGAGAAGAAAATTAAGGAGATTAGTAAACGCTACACTGGAATCGTGGAAGGTAGTTTGGGTAAGATAGAGAAAAAACAACGTAAACGTAGAAGACGTAGAAAATCGACACATTCAAGTAAATCTGCTAAGAAATCTTAATCCTCCTTTTTAACCTTCTTCTTCCAGCGGCTCCATTTAAGTAGAGCTGCTAAAGCTGAAACTGCTCGCTCCGCTACTGGATAGGTCGGCACTTTATTTTCGTTTAACAGATGTATAGCTTTGAACGTTTTTTCTCCTCCGATAAAGGCAGCAACCACAGGCTTTTCTGCGCCTGCCTCTTCCTTCGCCTTAATTATAGCTTCAGCAACCTTTACTGGATCTGCTACCGCCGTCTCACAGTAGAGGACAATTACTGAATGCACCCTAGGATCATTTAGAGCATCAAGTATTGCACCATGATATTCTTTTTCTGTAGCCTGTCCAGTTAAATCCACAGGATTCCTAGGGCTGCCGAAAGGAGGCATATGTTTCCTAAATTTATCCATTAAATCTTCAGGTGGATCTAAGAGCTGTACTCCATAGTCTTGGGCGGCATCGGTGGCCATGACGCCTAATCCCCCTCCATTAGTTATGATCACCGTGTTTTCCCCTGAAGGTTCTGGAAGATAAGCCAGGGCCCTCGCCCAATCAAAGGCTTCTTCAACGTTCATGGCCCTCAGTATTCCACATTGCTTGAAAGCTGCACTGTATATTGTATCGCTTCCTGCAAGTGAACCGGTATGTGAGGCCACCGCCTTGACTCCTCGCTCCGATCTTCCAGCTTTAAGGACAATTATTGGTTTTTTGAGAGAAACCTTTTTAGCTATTTTCATAAACTCTCGTGCTCTTTTAATCCCCTCCATGTAGATTAATATGAGAGTTGTGTTTTCGTCTTGTCCAAAGAAATCTATTAAATCAGCATCGTCTATGTCAGCTTTATTTCCTAAGCTAACTACAGCAGATAACCCTATTTTTTCGAGTACCGTCCACCCCATCAAAGCTATTCCTAGGGCCCCGCTTTGGCTTATGAAAGCAATCTTTCCGGGGATAACTTCGGTGGGGCCGAAAGTAGCATTCATTTTGCTGGGTGAATAAAGCACTCCGAATATGTTAGGACCGAGAAGCCGCATACCATATTTTCTAGCTATTTCAACTATTTTTTCCTCTAGATCCGCGTTCCCCACCTCTTTAAATCCAGATGAAATAACAACGACAACCTTAACACCCTTTTTACCGCATTCTTCGATAACTTTAGGTACGATTGCAGCTGGCACAGCTATAACCGCCATGTCGACCTCGTCCGGTATTTCGGTGACTGATGGATAAACTTTTAACCCCCTTATCTCCGTAGCCCTGGGGTTAACTGGATATATTTTGCCTGGAAAACCGTACTCCATTAAATTAGAGAGAATCTCGTATCCTATTTTTCCAGGAGTTCTCGACGCCCCAATAACCGCTATACTTTTCGGGGTAAAGAGTTTTTCCAGTCCGTTCATCGTTTTCCACCTATTCAACCCTTACGCCACTATCCTTCCATCGGAAAATAAATGTGTTTCGAAAAAGCTATTTTTTACGTAGTAGTTTTTCAAGTTTGTCTTTAAGTTTTTGATATATTTCCTCACTTATTTTACCTTCAGAATAAAGTTTCTCTAATGTTTCCAATTGTCGTTCAAGAGCTTCCTCCTGCTCGTCTATTGAACCAAGTATAAGCCTCGAGAAATGTTTTTCCAGTTGAAGAGACAATATCTTAAATTTATCTTCAATATCCTTTAGTAGCTGATCCGCCGAGTTTACTTCTTTATCATATTTTTCCAATAGTATATTGTATTCACTTTCATCTATGAGACCTATCTCCTTTCTAACCTCTGTCTCCTGCTTTTTCTCTAAATAAAAGTCTTTTAGTGATTTCAAGACAGATATCGTATGTTCTATCTCATTTCTAGATACCTCCCACTCTTTTAAGACTCCTTGTGCAGCCTCTAGATATTTCTCCCACAGGTAATCTAGTTGATTGATGCTTTTAGAGAGATTGTCAAATATCTCGTTTGTCTTTTTTAGGAATGAAAATGTCCTAGTCTCAACTACCTCACTCACTGAGCCTCACCCTCCCCCAAAACCTCCTCTAATTCCTTCTTTAATTTTTCATACATCTCCTTTGAGATTTTACCTTCTTTGAATAAGTTCTCCAGCTTCATTAAACTTAGCCTTAACCGGTTTCTCACAAGAGGTACTGCAGCTA
>QMRH01000049.1 GCA_003650675.1 Thermoprotei archaeon
GAGATAATGAAGTTACTGGACTATAAAAAGCATAGAGGTAAGCTAGAGAGGAGTTTCCATGGTGGAACATTTACAGGAAATCCTATCTCAATGGTGGCGGGTACTGCAACTATAAAGGAGCTGGAGAGCAGACACGTGCATTTACAGTTGAATAGAATAGGAGAATACATGATCAAAAGTCTTGAAAAGGTAGCCGAACAATCAAAGCTGCCTATACACGTAACAGGCACAGGCTCCATCATAGGTATACATTTTACGAGGAGAAAGCCCGTTAACGCCCGAATATCTTACCTCGAACGCTGGAACGAAGAAGTCTATCCCCTACTGCACAAGCGAATGTTGTTAGAGGGAATAGTATATGTAAGTGAACACATGGCCCACTTCTTCCTATCCATTTCACACGACAAAAGCCACGTAGAAAAACTAGTCAACGTCTTCTCCAAGTTCATAGATTCCCTAGAACGCGCCCTAAAGTCGGGTTAAACTCCAGTTAATCTCGTCCCCGCCTTTAACAGAACTTTCCAAATACATCGTATGGATAGAGCAATGTGATAGTCTTATTAAATTAACTTTAGCATCCCGATTAACTAGTTTTCTTTAGAATGATTGCAACAGCTGATGTCAAACTGACGTACTTTATTCATAGATCATATTTAACCGGCGCCCTGGGATAAAAGTTTAATTATATCGAAAGTTTTTGTATTGGTGGCTGGCGAGTGACTGTAAAGTTGCAAGTGGACTCTGTATCAAAGAGCTATGGTAGTATAAAGGCGCTGGAAAACGTCTCCTTTAAACTTAGGGAAGGAGAGTATCTCTGTGTATTGGGTCCCACGGGGGCTGGAAAAACCACACTCTTAAAGATAATCGCCGGTTTACTGGCTCCAGATACGGGCCGTATTTTCATCGATGGCGTAGATGTGACTGGGCAGCCTCCTGAAGCCAGAAACGTCAGCTATATGCCGCAGGGGTATGCTCTCTTCCCGCATATGACGGTATGGGAAAACGTGGCCTACGGTGCTTGGATTAAAGGGTTGCCGGTGAAAAAAGCCGAGGAAGCGTTGAAGACTGTTGGTTTATACCATAGACGCGACTCCCTACCTCATGAGCTCAGTGGAGGACAGCAACAGAGGGTTGCTTTAGCTAGAGCCCTGGCCGCAGGCTCCGAAATTCTTCTCTTGGATGAACCGCTTAGCGCACTGGACGCGCTCCTGAACATCGAATTAAGATACGAGCTCAAAGAGATGGTTAAAAACTTGGGACTGACCGTAATACATGTTACCCATAATACTGAAGTTGCTCTCAGTGTAGCCGATAAAACCCTCATTTTAAGGAAAGGTGTGGTGGAGCAGGTAGGTAGACCGGATGAAGTTTATTTAACCCCTTCTTCCCTTTTTGTGGCCAATTTCTTAAGTGAAATAAACATTCTTGAAGGAGTGTTGAGAGGTATTCGACAAAGGTTTCTGATGATAGATGTGGGGGCATTAGACTCGACGATATACGTTTTTTCCCAGGGCTTTATCGACAGCTGGCATGTAGTAGTGGTCTATAGACCTGAAGACGTGATTTTATCGCGCACCCCTTTCTCTGATAGAAATGTTTTTCAAGGAAGGGTAGAAACCGTCGAGTTTCTAGGATTTCTAACGCGTTTCTTCGTGAAGGTCGGGGAAACGGTTATTAGGGTCGATCGATGGGAGGGTAAAGAGCCAGAATTCAATGAAGGCGACACAGTTTACGTCCACCTACCTCCCTTTAGAGGCCTTGTGTATCCATATCCCAAGGCAGGCTTGATTAAAGAACTGGCGGTGGAGTAAATATGCCGACCGTAGAGTTGAAGAATGTAAGCAAAAAATATGGTGAAATAACGGCCCTTAGTGGTGTTTCACTACGTATAGAGGATGGAGAATATGCGTGTATCATAGGTCCCAGCGGTAGCGGTAAAAGCACTCTACTGAAACTAATTGCCGGGGTCATACAACCCGATTCTGGCGAAATATATATTGACGGAAGACTAGTGAACGATCTCTCTGTCAGGAGGAGGAACATAGGCATTGTAATGCAGGATATACTTTTATTCCCACACATGAATCTATGGGATAACGTAACATACGGGCCCCTTGTCAAGACGGCCAGTTACAGGAGGGCTGAGAGCACCGGTATGAGGATTCTGGTGGAGATGGGTTTAACGTTGAGACGTGATGCATTACCCTCGGAATTGAGTAGGGGGATGCAGCAGAAGGTAGCTATAGCCAGGGCGCTGGCGGCTGGGGCTAGATTACTGCTTCTTGATGAACCCTTTGGATCCATTGATCCAAGGGCTTCGAAGAACCTCAGGGTTGAACTAAGAAAACTGGTTAAGGATCTAGGGCTTACGGTAATCCATGTGACACACAACCAGGAGGAGGCGATGAGCGTTGCAGATAAAATTATCGTTCTCAGAAAGGGCAGGGTGGAGCAGGTGGGAACCCCAGTTGAGCTTTACATGAAGCCGAAAACACCTTTCATTGCAAGATTTATTGGTGGTGAAACGAATTTTCTAGAGGCAAATGTCACTAGCGTAGAAAAGGGATATGTTCATGTACAGGCACGGGAAATGGAGGTACAGCTACCTTACAGGGGTTCTGTAACAAAGGGCGAACGTGTCGTCTTAACCATAAGGCCGGAATATATCACCATAAGCCCATTTAAGCCAGAGTCAGGTGAAAATGTGTTCGAAGGAACCATAGAAAGAGTCTATTTTCTAGGCCCTTTTCTTCGTATAATAGTGAAGGTGGGAGGAGTGAGGCTTATAGCTAAAGTTCCTAGAATGGCCGTTCAGCCGAAGGTCGGGAACAAAGTATATGTCAAAATACTTATGGCTCATCTATTTAATTATCCTGAAGAAGGATTAGAGAAGGCGATAGCCTATGAGTAATATTGGAAGATGGTTTCTTAAAAGACATGCTGAAAGAATAAGAAATAAATTGAAGCAACATTCAAAGCTTGTAGTAAAGACTGTAGGGGAACTGGATTCCCTCCTTAGAGTATGGGTTACAGAGGGAAGGGTCGACGAAAAGATATTTGTTAGATTGAAAAACCACGAAAAAGAAGCCGACAACCTTAGAAGAGATGTTTTAAGGATGTTAGCTGAAATAGATATCGAACCTGACGTTAAAAGCTATCTTGCTAGAGTGGTTCGTCGCATAGATTTTGTTGCTGACTGGGCTCTCGAAGCAGCAAGGCTGGTTCAAGTTGTGGGGCCAGAAAAGTTTTCAAGTGAATTACGCGATGCAGTGATTAAAATGAGCGATAAAATGAAGGCAACTGCAGCAGGTATGGTTGAAAGCATAGAGTACATGTTCGTGGACGCCTTTAAGACCCTGGAGCTTTGCGATAAAGTTGAAAGGATAGAAGAGGAGGTTGACTCTCTCTACCAGTATGCTAGAGAAGTATTCAAAAAAGACTTTGAAAGTAGGTCAACTACTGTTGCAATACTTGTCTTCAGGGTTCTGGATGCCGTGGAAAATGTGGTCGACCAATGTGAAAACACCTGTGATAGTGTAAGAGAGTTCATTGTGAGAGGTGCCCTAACTCCATGAGGATACTACCTCGACGAGGCTATCTGCTGTTGGCCACGGGCTTCTTTCTAGGAATGCTCGTAATGTCTCTCCTAGTATCCCTTTACGTTAACCTGTCTCAACCAGCAAGCGTAACTGAAGGTTTCCCGGAAAAAGTGGAGATAGTTTTTCTTTACTCAAGCGAGAAACAGGGGTGGCTCGAAGAAGTCACCCCAATTTTCGAATTGTGGTTTAAGGAGAAGTATGGTATAGAGGTTTCTGTTCGCTTAATCCCGGCGGGAACGCATGAAAGCGTGAACCTGATATTACATGGGAGCGTTAAACCCACGATCTGGAGTCCAGCTTCAAACATCTGGATACCCTACTTAAATGCCCTATGGTTCCGGGAGCACGGATATAAGTTGGCCGAAGAGTGGGTTCCACTAGTGTTTTCGCCCGTAGTGATCGTAGGGTGGGGTACACTGGTGGAGAAATATAATGTTACTGGATACCTTGATCTCTATAGGTTAGCTAAAAGTGGGGTTGACTTCAAGTGGGGCCACCCAGACCCTTTACTCAGCAACGGGGGCACAATGACGGTTCTCTTAGAGTTTGCCGAAGCGGCCGGTAAACCTGTACATGAGTTGACGGTTGAAGATCTACTGAAACCTGAGGTACAGGAAATTGTTAAAACCATAGAGAGCAAGGCTGTCTACTATGGTAAAAGTACTGGTTTTTTTGGAAGATGGGCGGTTGATAACGGCCCTCAGGCAATAAGCTTCTTCGGAGTATACGAGAACATTGTAATCGATAATTCCCTTAAAGCACGGAAAAAATGGGGTGACGAACTTGTTGCAATATACCCGTCTTTTGGAACGTTACTCAGCGACCATCCTTTTGTCTTAATGGAAGGAGAGTGGGTAAGCAAGATACAAAGGTTTGTGGCGCTTCAATACCTTTCATTCCTCCTTCAACCAGAGATACAAGAAAAGGCGCAAAAGTATGGATTTAGGCCTGTTAACCCAGCGGTACCGTTAGATCAATCCATATTCAACCCTGAAAACGGGGTTTTACTGGAAATAAAGGTGCCTATATTTAAGCCACCTCGTGGAGAGGTTTTAGAAGCCCTGTTCAAGGTGTGGGAGAAAGTCAGAAATCCAGGCATTGGATAAGAGGTGTTCAACTATGAAGGTGTCTCCAGAAAACTATTCCAAGAAGATCGTTCTCTTCCGATATGTAGTCGAAGTGCTTCTGTTGATGGGTGTAGTGTGCATGGTTTTACTGCCTTCACTGTACCCCTTTACCTTCATCCTATTGAAGTGGAATGAAATCTACATAGAGATATTCAATAACCCTTTAATAGGAAGCGCTTACTGGAACGAGATTCAGCGAAGCCTTTTTCTTTCATTTAGAACAGCATTTCTGGCCGTGGTAATTGATCTCCTAATAGGAATACCAGTTGCTTTCCTCATAGCTAGGGGGAGCATACGGGGTAGAAGCCTAATAGAAGAAATCTCCACCCTACCACTTGTTATACCTACATCAGGTTTCGGTTTCGCCATGCTGGCTGCCTGGACGGCAAGTGAAAGCCTTCCAGCTAAATTGGGGATACGCATCGAAATGGGTTCCATGCTACCCTTCTTTAATGTACCTATTTTAGTACTATTGGTACACGTTGCTTTAACTTTCCCTTATGTAGTTAAAACGGTTACAGCGGCTCTTGAAGATATGCAAAGAAGCTACGAGATAGTCTCCGAATCCCTTGGAGCATCCTCGTTAACCACATTCAGAAAAATAGTTCTCCCCCTTATAGCTCCTGCAGTAACATCAGGAGGAGTACTAGCCTTTATACGCTCACTAGGTGAAACGGGAGCCACGATGGTGGTAGCTGGTGTCAGTACAACGGCACCAATAGCAATAGTAAAATGGGTATCCGAGAATAGGATAGCCCCAGCCGCTTTCCTAAGCGGCATACTTGTTGCCCTAGCACTACTCCTGATAGTTCCCATAGAGTATTTCTCTACACGTAAAAGAAAGGGAGAGTTAAGGTTATTCGCAAAAACCATGGACGAACTGCTTATAAAGATTGAAAAAAACATGGGTAAACGGGCTAGTATTCTAAGAGACTTGTCTTCACTTTTCCTCCTAACGCTAATAGTGGTTCTCCCGCTTGCCACACTTTTCTACAATGTATTCGTTTACTGGAGTGCAGACCCCTATACAGGCAGATATGAGGAAAGCATCCTCTACCAGCTTTTTGGACCCTCAGCCTACTTTAATTCTATACTTAAAGCCGTTTTAAACTCCTTCGTTGTAGCCCTGATATCGACACTAGTGTCCTTATATTTAGGTTCACTCCTCGTAATATTTATAGTTAAATCCCCCTATGGAGCAATACTCAGAACTTTCCTTAAAATACCTCTGGTAGTGCCCACCAGTTCCCTAGGTTTATCCATGATCCTTCTATGGGGATCCTTTGGTTTAAACGTGGTCAAACCCAGTATATGGCTAATAATATTAACGCATATAGTCTTCTCTGTGCCAGTAATCGTGGAGACCGGTCTGGCATCGTACAAAAGTATAGGTGTGGAGATATATGAGGATACTGCCCGCACGTTAGGGGCAACGCCCTACGATGTGGCTGAAAGCATCTCCCTGCCTCTAATAAAGAGGGGGCTTATAGCTGGCAGCATATTGGCTTTCACACACAGCTTGGGGGAAACAGGAGCGACTTTTCTTGTGATGGGAGAAGACTTCACTGTATCTACTTTGGTTGTCAGCATGGTGGAGAGTCTCGCTATACCGGCGGCTCTCTTCGCCTCAGCCCTGTTAATACTATTATCCATAATACTTGTTGTATTGATCCACATGTTGGAAAAGTAAACCAGTTTTTCTCTTATCTTCTCATAACAGCCTTTGAAGACGATTATCTCCGTAAGTTCGCCTCAGCTACCCCAGAGACACCTCACTTATCGGATGGCATGACTCTCGTCATTGGCGCTATATAAAGCATTGAATCCATCAATATATTTTTGGTGTCCACTAAGAAACCACTACTTTTAAAGGCATGAAAGATTTTTTATATTCAATATTTTAATTACGTTATTGCTGGCTTGACTCAGGGTGTATAGAATGGAGGTAATTTTAGGTCTTGATGGTGGGGCGTCAAAAACAGAGGTATTGGTGGTAACTTCAAATGGGAAGATTGTAGGACATGGAAAGGCTGGACCCTGCAACGTAAATGTTGTGGGATTCAATGTAGCCGAAAGGGAGATTGCACTTGCAATTAAACAGGCTTTAAAACCGGGGATGAAGGTAAAGCGTGCTGTGCTTGGATTAGCTGGAGCGGGCAGAAAAAGTGGTTTAGACAAATATTCCATGATCGCCAGGAAAATAGGTTTTGAGAACTTCAAAATAACAACAGACGGCTTCATCGGGCTGGTTGCCGCAACCCGTTTTAAGCCAGGGGTTCTAGTTAGTGCTGGCACCGGTACCATTGTGATGGGAATCAACAGAAGAGGTGAAATAGCTAGGGCATTGGGATGGGGGTATCTCTTCGATGATGAAGGAGGTGGATTTTGGATAGGCTCGAGACTGCTTAATAGGGTGTGTCGAGAGGTCGATAGAAGAAGTAGAGGAGGAGAAAAACTAGTAAAAGTTGTTTTAGACTGGTATAAGGCTGAAAGTCTAGACCAGGTTATCGAGCGCATATATGATAGCGAAAACCCCATGCAACAGGTGGCGTCGCTGGTTGAGGCGTTAACGGACATCTGGTGGAGGATACCGACCATAAGAAGGATTATTGAAGATGCAGCACAGGCACTTGCCGAAGGAGTCGGTGCAGTTGTAAGAAGATTACGTTTGAAGCGTCCGGTTAAAATCTACTATACAGGAGGAATATTCGGTCTTGGAGATAGATTTGTAGAGTTATTTGCAAATAAGGTGAAAGAGGAGATAGGGAGAGCTGAGATAAATAAACCACAGTTCAAGCCGGTTTTCGGTGCTATCCTGTATGCGATGAAACTTGAGGGTATAAGAATAAATAGAAGTCTTGTTGAAAAACTTTACTTAGAGGGAGTCAAGCAGGGTGTATTAGTTTGAGTAAACCCGAATCATTTAAAGGAGAGAAGAGGATATTCGAGCAGCTCAAGCGTTTAACAACCGAGCAGATAAATCCTAGATCGGAGAGATTAAGTGAACTACCCACGATAGAAATACTTAAAATAATAAACGATGAAGATAAAAAGGTCGCCTACGCTGTCGAAAAAGCCATACCTAAAATCGCTGAGGCAGTGGAGGCTATAGTCGATGCATTAAAGAAGGGTGGAAAATGGTTCTACGTTGGAGCAGGTACAAGCGGTAGACTAGGTGTAATAGATGTGGCAGAGCTTTTACCAACCTACAACATAGGACCCGAGAAGGCTGAAGCCATTATAGCCGGGGGGCCTGGAGCCCTATTTAGACCCATAGAGGGAGCCGAGGACGACGAGGAAATGGCTATCAGAGAACTGCAGGCTAGGAGACTAAACAAAAACGATGTCGTTATCGGCATATCGGCTAGCGGCAGGACACCTTTCGTTGTGGCCTCACTAAGGTATGCACGGGAGATAGGTGCAACCACGGTAGCTATAACAAGCGTGAAGAATTCTCCTGTAACCAAACATGCCGACATAGTGATACATCTTGACACAGGACCGGAGGTGATAACAGGATCTACTAGAATGAAGGCGGCAACCGCCCAGAAGATGGTTTTAACAATGTTGAGTACAACGGTTATGGTTAGGCTGGGCAGAGTGAAGGGGAATCTCATGATATCACTGGAGCCTACCAGCAAGAAGTTGATTGAAAGGGCGAAAAGGATAATCATGATGGAAACAGGAGTCGACTACGAGACAGCTACAGAGTACCTTGAAAAAGCAGAGGGGAACGTTACTGCAGCTATAGTGATGATAAAGACTAATGTATCTTTCGACCAGGCTGTAAGGCTCCTAGAAGCTGTAGGAAACATGCCGGTTAAGGCTATCCAATTAGCTGAACAGTTAAGAAAAGAAGGTAAATTAGAGAAGTTTTAGGAAAGCCATATTCTTATTCCGTGAAACAACATTTATTGGATATTTGACCAAAGCTCAACTGTTATATGTTTTTTCCAACCGGTAGTTAAGGTGGTGAAGAGAACGGTTTTTCGTTGAAAAGGTTAAAAGAAAAGCTACAACTATTTTGGTTGAAGGATTAAAGTCAAGGTATTTGGGTGTGGGCGTTGAAGATTCCATGGTATAAGTATACTAAAAGACCCTAGTGGAAGTATCCGAGGTGAATGAGAGATATTTATCTGAAAAAGGTCTTCCGCTACACTCTACAAAACTATGGAATAGTACTCGATGATGGAGAAAGAGTTTTGCTTGAGAATTTCGAAAAGAGAGATATCCATTAGGCTGGAATATCTCCTCAAATGACATAAAGTACTTTCATTTTACCTTTTCTTATGTTGCTGAAGGAAGTGTGTGAGCGTGACAGCTAGAAAATGTCGTAAATGGTTTTTGATTAAGCTTTTATACTAGTTTTAGCATGGAATTTCCATGCAGGAAACCATGATAAAACCTAAAGTTACAATAGGATTGGATAAAGTTAGAGGAGAAGGCTTCAAACAGTTTAAAGACAAAAAGATAGGTCTAGTTTTAAACCATACTTCGTTAACAAGCGACCTAGTTTTCTCCCTTAATCTCTTTAAAAAACACCTAAAAGAGGGATTAGAGGTTGTTTTCACCCCTGAGCATGGACTCCTAGGCGACGTGGCTGATGGAGTTAAAGTCCAATCATATTTTGATAAAGTGTTTCGCGTACAAGTTTACAGCCTCTACGGTGAAACCTATGAGCCTCCAGCAGACGTCCTGCAAGATTTAGATGCATTGGTATACGATATTCAGGATATTGGGGTACGCTGGTACACCTATATTTCCACACTTTACTACGTCATAAGAGCCTCAGGTAAAGCTGACACCCCTGTCTACGTACTGGATAGACCGAACCCTGTTACTGGCGTGCATCTAGAAGGCCCCATACTGGATCTAAACTTTAAATCATTTGTGGGCATAGCTGATATACCTGTAAGATACGGGCTTACCTGCGGGGAGCTAGCCTTATACTATAATGAAAGATTCAGCTTCGGCGCAGAGCTTCATGTGATTAAGATCTCTGGATGGGATAGAAAAATGTGGTTTGATGAAACAGGGTTATTGTGGGTGCCTCCTTCACCAAACATTCCTTCATTGGACGCAGCTATAGTGTATCTAGGAACATGTATTTTTGAAGGCACAAACTTATCGGAAGGCAGGGGGACGGTTAAACCATTCGAATATATTGGAGCTCCATGGCTGAAGTGGAGAAAGGTGCTGGACTACCTCGGGGGCCCCAAATTGCCGGGAGCATTATTGAGACCAGTAACTTTTACACCGTTAGCTTCTAAACATAAAAACGAAAAGTGCTATGGTTTTCAGGTGCATGTATACGATAGAGAGACCTTTAAACCTTTAAAAGCAGCTTTAAAATTGCTTGAAGCTATAAAGAACACGCATGAAGACGATTTTCAGTGGAGATGTAGCAAGAATGTTTGTTGGATAGACAAACTCTTAGGGACAGATCAGGTAAGAAAGAGAATGGATTCCGGCGAAAAGGTCGATGAATATTACTGGGAGCTTCAAAGAGGATTGGACGCCTACTGGGAGAAGGCAAGCAAAATATTACTGTACTGAATTAATTAACGGTGCATGTATTGCATCCTCTGTACCATTTTTTCAAGAGCATGTATCTCTCTATTGAAAGCTACATCGTGAAAAGGTTTAAACCAATTTTGTTTTTTAGATATTTCGTAGATATTTCGGGCGGTTTTGAGACTGTTTACTAGATGCTCCATTATATTTCCTTCCTCGAATTTCTCTCCATTAAACAGCTTGTTTTGTCTAGCCGACCAGTCACCCGGTTGATCCATTCCAGGCAGGTAAAAAAGTAGACATTTTTCCAGTGTTTCTCTGGAGGTAAGGGCTCCTAGAAACTTAACCTCTCCCCTCTTTCTGTAGTAGCTTACATCAGGTCCATAGAGCACCATGTCATATTTGTTTGAAGCAAGGGCGGTAAGGTCGACTAGGATAAACGCATATACTCTTTTTACGCCCAACTTAACTGCTTTCTCGTATATTTGTTTAAGACCTACATTTGATATGAAGCCATAAAGGATTAATGCTTCAATGGTAGACCCCTTAGAACCGGCTTTCTCAACAAGGGTTTCTAAAACTCTTAGACCCGTAGTTCCTGTAGCCTCTGTGTCGGGTTTAACCACTATCAGGTCGCTGTTCGAAGGCAGGTTTTCCAGGTTTTCGTAAACTATTTCTAATCTCCTTTCGGTATGGTTTCTAAAAGAGGAATGGATGTATCTAGGCCGTATAAAATACTCCCTCATATGAGGGTTTTTATGTTTAAGAGCCGTATGAAGCATGTATCCTGGAGCAGCTCTAAGTACATGTACAAAAACAGGCGTTAACTCCTCTTTATTCATTATATCATTTATCAAACATGAAACCTTTATAGCAAGTCTATAGTTAAGCCACTTGAAGGGGTTTGATACTATATGCGGCATGCATGCTAGTAGTATTGCCTCAGGTGAATCCACTATGAAGGCTTCCAAGGCCTTTGAACTGGTCTTAACCTTATAGAATACTATGTTCGGGGTCTCTAGGTATTTTTCTGTTAAGTCGACCTTTATTTTAAATATATCAATTATTTCATCCACGTGTTCTTCCCTAAATGTGCACAAAGAAGCCCGAAATCAAAATCAGGAAACCGGTTTTTAAATTTTATTGAACATGCTCAACACTATATTATTTGTTTTTAATGACGTTATCGAATATTACTGCGTCTTGTCTCGACGATTGCGAGAAGATCTTTAACAGAATCCCTTCTCACGTAATGTTGAAAAAATCTATATAATGTATGATAAAATATTTTAATTACCTTTAATGCTTTTTATTACTTTATCGTAGACCTCTAACAGGGTTTTTCTGGCTTCCTCTACATCTCCACGGGCAATAGTCTTGGAATGAATCTCTTTCCATAAAGCATCAACTAAGACTGTGAGCGAGCGCATTTTCTTTTTATCGGTAATTCTATCTGTTACAGCCCTTAATGAATACACATAGTACCAGTAGGCTTCAGCTAGTTTATCTGTAGATTTTATTTCTTCTAGGAGTTCACTCAGGATTTCATGGGGTTGTTTAACTGGCAATGGTATTCTCTTCTCGGCTGAAGGCATTGGAGCAAAATCGATGTGGGGTTCAACCTGATACCAGTAGGCTACGCTTGATATGTCATCTGCTCTATCGTTTGCATGTCCATGCTCTATTGTAACTTTAATCGATTTGGTGAAAGGTATTGGGGATTCTAGGTGGAATCTATACATTGAATGATAGCCTGTCCAGTCTTCGGGACCCTTTAGTGGAAATCCATGGAAGGGCCCATAAAATTCCCTGTTAAAGCCCCAGGCAGCGCCTATATAATCTTCAGTCCCTGTGCCGTGAAGGGATGGAGGCCATTTTTCGTCGTCCACAAAAATCATGTCATCTCCTTCTCCCCACCATCCGGGCTTGAGCCCGTGGACACTTAATATGCAGCCTACATAGTGGCCTCTTCCCTTAGCATATAAAATTAGATAATTGTCTTCCCCGGTTAGGTTAACCTTTTTGTCGGAGGCTTTTGTAAGCTCTCTTCTCCATTTAGCATGGAAGTATCCTACGTTCTCCCATTCTCTCCTGTGAACCTCATAGTCTATATGATAGTAGAAGAAGTCGACTGGGGTATCGCATTCGTTAACCACTTCAAATCTAGCCTCATCGTTGAAGGGCATTGGGAAGTAACAGTTAAATCCTTTATCGCATGACATGCTTAGAGGAAGAGAGATGAAGTGCTTAGCTACACCATGTCCGATACCGAAGAAATCTCCAATAGGTGTATCAATGCTGGGATTGTTTTCGCCGTCCCAGTATGCTCTAAACAATATTTTGCGTAAATAATGCGGATCCTTACAGTGTATGGTTATCCAGATATGTTTTATTATTCCAGGCCCCTTTATCCTAGCTATAGTTACTGCATCCCCCTTATTTATGGTTATGAAATCTCTATTTCCCCCGGTTTTATCCCAGCTAGATTCCCGCTTAACCCTATAGTCTTTAAGTCGGGGCAGAAAGTCTAACAGCCCATTGAAATACATGCCTTTTCTCCACATATTCTTCAGTCTTCAACCTTAAAATCTTTTAAACCCATAGACTATGTTTCACAACTACATTTGAGAGGATCCAGGCTCGTTACTTGATCTTTTCATGTTCTATGATCGATATCGTGCTGATAAAATAATAAGAAACGTGTTTTAAGTATACATGTTTGGAGGTGGGATGATAAAGTGAAAAAAGGTTTTCCCAGGAAACCGGATCTATTTCAACGGAACGATATAGTAGTAATACAAGTAGGCAAAAACGGGTTAACACCAAATGTTTTAAGCGAGATTCAGCGTAATTTAAAAGCCCATGGGATAGTTAAAATAAAGCTTCTAAAGAGTTTCCGCGAGTCCTTGAATGTGGATAAAAATCTTTTGGCTACTCAGGTAGCTGAAAAACTCGGGGCAGAATTAATAGGTATTAGAGGCTTCACCTTCATTCTCAAGAAAATGAAAAAAGAAAAATAGGTAAACTGGAGGATTTTTCAGTTCTACCAATTTACTCTAGGAGGCCCTTAAAGCCTTTTTCCTCCAAGCCCTTTACAACGTCTTTCTCGGTTACCATGAAGCTTTCTCCGCGTGATCGGGTCTTGGCGACTTCAACAACGCTTTTACCTATATCCTCTAAGAATTTATTTAATGCCGTTAATAATTTTTCAACTGCTACATCGCTAACCCTTATATTTGCACCAGCTATTTCTTTTAGTTTCATTTTTACTGCTTTCTTTGTAATGGCTTCTTGTGCAACCATTTTCTTCACCCGTTTTTTAAATTATAATATTTGGGATAATTATATAAACTTTATCTA
>QMRH01000050.1 GCA_003650675.1 Thermoprotei archaeon
ACGAAAACCTTTATAGTGTATTCCCCTAGGGGGGCGTCTGAAGGAATCTTAAAACCATAGCCTGTAGTGGTAGTGGCTCCAGCCGAAAGAGTGCCTGTGGTGAAACCTAAAGCTAACACCTCTACTTGAGGTGTAAACGCCTCCACTATAAGCAGGTATGATGGCATTGCATAGTAGTAGTAATAGTAGGTGGTTGGAGCCTTCAACTTCACCTGGACAACCACGAATTCCCCGCGCCTAAACTGGGTTTTAACGTTGCCTGATATATCGGTGGTATAAACTTGTTCGATCACGTAGGGGTATGTCTCAGCCTTTACCCTTACCGTAGACAAGAGGAATGTTGAGACAAGTATGCTGAATACAATTAAAATAGATACCTTTGTTTTTAAACTACCCATATATTTACACCTATATCTTTTAACATGCTAATGCTTTAAATACATTTATATGTTTTTTCATTGACATAGCCGTAGAGAAGGGGATTTATGAGGAAGATTATTAAACCCATGGCGGTCGCCGTAGAGATTTTCCTCTCCTATGTTCTTTTAGTGGATCTCCTGAAGCCCAGAGTCTATTTGACAGTTAACCGATGCACCAGCATGGGTGTCCTGGAACTCCATGTAGCGGAAAACCCATTGATATTACTTACCGTGGGTGCTTTGTCGCTGGTCTTATTATGTAGGGGTAGGGACGGGTTGATGGAAGTCCTCTATGGTACGGTATTTGTGTCAATAATTACAGTTATCCTTGTTCTAGGCTATGTCCTTCATGCAGCTTACCTTGTGTTGCTTTTTTCGATAACCTCTATTCTCTACTGCTTGCTCAGGGAGCCTAAAACCTTAAACACCGTTTTCTCCGTGTTTTTCATGCTGGTGGCTGGTTTAAGCTTCCTAGCCTCCGTGAGATACCTTGTCTACCCGTTTACGGGAGGGAGGCTATATGAGGGGTGGGACTGGCTTCCAGCCCAACTAGATATGAAACTATACTATTCGCTTCAACCTCTTCTCACAGGGGTCACTGTAGTCCTTCCCTACCTGGTCTTCTTGAGAGCCTTCCTATTCCATAAAATCGGGTTTAAACTTAGATTCAAGGTTCCCGGGGTAGCTGGAAGAAACGTGGAAAACGGGGGATCGATGCTCGAAACCAATGTTAAGTGGCTTATTCTAGCTCTCTCACTGGCCACGGCTTTTCTCTCGAACATCTACCCATATATGCCTGCCCTGAACCCCAGCTTCAAGCCAGCTGGAGTAGATATACCCCACTACGCCCAAGCCCTAGAAAACATGAGTGCATGTCCTGTACTGAACGCCTTCATATTCAGGGGCTCCCGCCCCCTCTACATGCTTGTCCTCTACGGGTTCCAGAAAATGCTTGGGTTATCGCCCTATGCGGCGAGTGCGTTCTTCCCCTCAATACTCCTATCGGTGCTGGTGGCTTCAACCTACATTTCCCTAAGAAGCCTGGGAGACGAAGACATAGCTGTCTTATCCGCCTTCTTTACTGCCACTGGATTTAAAACAACTGTCGGGATATACTCATCTTTTCAGGCCGACCTCCTAGCTTTATCGCTCTCTTACCCGCTTACAGTTCTAGCCTTAAAGAACGGTGGCTGGAGGAGGATCCTGGTTCTCGCCACGCTAGCCTTCCTAATGGACTATATTCACCCATGGACCCTAACCCAAACACTTGTAGCTATTTTTTTCATGACACTGTTGTCGTTTATGGCAGGGGATCGCCGGGGCCTAAAGACTAGTGCTACAGCCTTTCTTGTAGTAGCCGTATCCACCCTAGCAGCAGACTACATCAAGTCGATGATTAGGGCTACTGGAGCCACGGAGGCGACCCAGAGTATAGCGAAGACGAGTATAGGGCTGGAGTACTTCTGGAGCTTCATCAACCAGATGGTCTTCGCCACGAACATCCTTTATGGAGGCTTCCTCCTCACACCCCTCCTACCACTGGCATTACTCCTTTTACTGAAAAAGCCCACAGAAGACCCCTACACCAAGCTGACATATGCTTGGATCCTAACGGCCCTGCCAATAGTGATAGCGAACTCGACGGTCCAGTCCAGACTATACTATAACATACCCCTCGAGGTAGCCTACGCCATAGCATTAAAAACCTTGGGGAAAAAGCTTCCACCCCTCCGGAGACCGTTGACAATCCTCATCCTTTCTGTCTCCCTCACATATCTACTACAGAGCCTAGCAAACCTACACTATATAGGGTGACTTTCCTCAAGTAAAATACATTTGTTACCAAGATATTTTTATATTGAGTTGAATATAATTTAACAGTAATGTCAATCGTTCGCTTACAGCATGGATGGCGACATAAGGTGGCCACCTGCATACTATTTCTCATACTTTTCGCTCTTCTTGAAGTATCCCCCATACTCCATGCATCGAGCACATTTGGACACGGTGGTGTTGAGGGGTGTGAGGCCCCTGAACCAATGGTAGCCAGCATGAAGAAGTTCAGTGCCGTGGAGGCGGTCGTCTACCATGGTGACTCTGGGATCATTAAATACGTTTATGCTCCAAAGAGGGTTCCACTCGGCGACCTTTTCTCGATAGTGGTGGAGATTAAAGCCAGTATTCAAAACGAGTATACTTTATGTTTCATAGCAGACGGGGACATAGCGGTAGCCTGGATACCCCGAGGAACGCTTCTAGGGGACACCCTAGCGATGGTGGATGTGAAGCCGGGTGAAGGCAGACTAATGGTTAACGTCGGTTTCAAGGGGTTGAGTACTGGGATACATCAGGTTAGAATAAGTCTACTTGACCAGGAGGGTAGGAAAGTTGAGGAGATACCAGTTAACGTTGAGGTGACTGAAGCAGATTCCCCCAAGCTATTGGTTACACTCGACTTTGCAGATAAGGGAAGAATATTCTATCGTAAAGGTGAGTACGCCAGCTTCCTAGTGAAGATTAAGAACGAGAAAGGGGAGCCTATGGACGCTTCAATAGACTGGTTTATTACTGAGGGTAAGGCTGAAACCGGCTGGAAACCTAAACATTGGATAACTAGACTTCATAAAGGGCTATATGAAATCACCCTGGTTTCCTTGGATAGGGTGGGAAGCCTGCGTCTCAGGGTTTACGCAAAAAAGACTGGGTATGGGGAGAGTGTCGCCGAGCTGGGGTTCATAGTAGCCTCCATGTCTGTGTCCTTGGAATACTCTGGGGGAAGAATCCTGTGGATAACTGTACCCAGGTTTATAGCTGTAGGGGACATGTTTACACTGGAGCTTCTATTAAAAAACTTGAGAAACGGCTTCTACAATGTGGAAATATACCACGGCGCAGGCAACTTCACGGATCTATTCTATAGTGGTATCCTGTTGCCGCGGCAGACCCTGTACCCGATCCGGATCCCCGTACTCTACTCGAAGAACGTGGAGAGGGTGGATATATATGTCAAGGTTAGGGTAAACTGGACTATGGAAAGCTTCTATGCGGCTGTATCAACGATCCTCCCTTCCCTCAACCCCCTCCCATACATCGAGTATTACATGTGGTTCCAAAAAGTTTTCATAGACCGTATGGTTTCACAGGGCTTTCTCCCAAAGGACTTTTACTCGACTCCAGACTCATACCTGAAGGCTATCAAGTTCATAAAAACTTTCGAGAAAATGTGTAGCGAGAAACCGGACTACGTAGCCTATTCCCTCTTAGAGTTGGCTAAAATGGTGGGTGTAGATGCCTCCATCACCCAGGTGAAGAGGAACGTCAAGTACTTTTACTCCACCCTATCCCCCTCCATAAGGCTTGCACTATACCTCCTACATGTAGGACAGTATCCTTCAACAGAAAAACTTCACATAACAATTTACACGGCCTCCGGTGGGGAATTTAAAAGCCTGTCTAAGGGCTATGAGGAGGCTCCAACACAGTATAGGGTTGAATCCGGTTTTCCTGGGGGCTTGCTCCAGCAACCTGTCACCTACAGTACTCAACCCGCGAAGTGGATTGGAACATGCCAGATAACGTTGCCGCAGGAGTCAGGTGGGACTATAGAATATTGGCTGGACGCCAGCTTCAACACAAGTGAAACAAGGTACCTCGAGAACCTGAGGTTCATGGTGCTGTATTCTGTAGCTAAGAGGATTGAGGGCACTATTTTAACCGGGTCGGTTGCTGAAAACTCCATTCATGCTGGGGCTGTATTTTCGGCAAATGTTTCGATGAGGTTTAGGCTGGGTGTAGACTCGTATGTGGATCTACTCGTCGCGGCCCTAAATAAACCAGGATGGCTGAAGGATACACTGTTAGGAGCGATGAGGATCTCGGATGCGTTGAACGTGGAGTGCGGTGTTAAGGGTGTAATGGTAGCAGTGGATGCGGAGGGCACATACATCCCCTTCATGGAATCTGCCGTAACCGAGATGTACAAGCTAGCTATTGAAGGGAGTGGACGAATATCACTACTGGTTTCTAGGAGCATATACGGCGTGGAGATGAAGGAGGGCATCCTGTTCGGCAAACTGTACCTCACACCTGAAGTATTCAACGTGACGGAACAACATTGGAGGCGAATGGCACTCTACCTGGTTATACCTTCCAAAGGAGAAATAGTGGCGTTGGATCCGAAACCCTCTTCGATTGAAGGGACCCCTAAGAGCGGTCTTAGATGCATCTGGGAGGGCCTCCCCCTTAACATCTCCTTCTACTATATAATAGACACTACGCCCCCTAGGATATTGAGCGTGGCTCAAGAACCTGAAATAGTATCCTTCACGGATAGCGTCACAGTAGAGGTTGAGGTGGAGGATGCCGAAAGCGGCGTATACAAGATTACCTTATATTATTCGGTTAATGATGGTGCATGGAATAAAATAGAATTCGGTCTCGTACAGGCCGAAGAATGGGGGAAGGTTGTTTTCGCAAACGTGAGTAAAGGCATTTTCAAAGCTACCATACCTAGTCAACCATTCGGCGTAACCGTCAAATACTACATAGTGGTGGTGGACAGGGTCGGCTTGTCCGTTGGAACCAAAATCTATTCATATTATGTCGGTCTCCCACTCTGGCTAATGTTCGTGTTAGCCGTGTTCACGGTGTTAGGTGTAGCGGTTCTGCTCTTGAAGGTGGGTAGACGGAAGCCTAAGGCTAGACCGAGGGTTGTGGAGGCTAGAGTTGAGGTGAAGGAGGAGCCTTTCATAGTTAAAGCCTCTAGGCTGATAGATGAAGGCAGGTACGATGAGGCCGTGAAGTATGCTGCCAGCGAGTTGAGGAGCCGGTTGACGGAGACTCTTAAATTACCGGAGTCTGCATCAAAGGGGGAGATACTGGACAGGGTTAGGGAGGTGAGGAGCGACCTCAACGTGGATAGGATCGAGTACGTGTTGGGCTTCGCCGACCTCTGTGAATCCACGGGATACAAGCCGACAAGAAATGAAGCAGAAAAAGTGGTACGGGGCGCCGACCGCATATTATCAAGGCTGAAAGATTCCATGAAGTAGGGAATAATAGGGGCCGATTTTACCAACCCTCCTCCTGCCGTACACAACTATAATTTTGAATCCTCTGTCACGGTATTTGTCTTCAAGGTACTTTAACTCCGATTCTCTGTTCACAAAATATTCAAGCATGTTAATCATCAATTAATTGATGATTAACATATTAATCTTTTTCACCCTCCAGAACGAAACTATCGGCATGGTAACGGGATTATTTAAATACACGTTTTAACACTTTTTCATTGTGGGTCATATAGATGGATGTAAAGCTTAAAAAGAGGATATTAAAGCTCCTTAAAGAGGACGAGGAGTTCAGGTACGCTGTAGCGGGGCTTATAGGCTTAGAGGAAATCCTGAAGAGACTCGAC
The DNA here is from genome assembly GCA_003650675.1 of Thermoprotei archaeon. Classification (GTDB taxonomy): domain Archaea; phylum Thermoproteota; class Thermoprotei; order Thermofilales; family B20-G17; genus B67-G16. The sequence continues at coordinate 5,836 of QMRH01000050.1, forward strand.
AGGCACGAAAGTGAACTAGTTAGACTCAGAGAGGACATGAACAAGGGTTTTGAAAGACACGACAAAATTCTCGAGAAACATAGCAGGGAATTGGTTAAACTTAGGGAGGACTTTAACAAGCTTAGAGAGGATACAAATAGATTGAGAGAGGACATGAATAGGCTTAGGGAAGACATGAACAAAGGTTTTCAATTGATTGAGAGGCGTATCTCGGCGCTGGGCGCCAGATGGGGAATCATGAGTGAGGAGGCTTTCAGAAACGGGCTTAAAGGATTGTTGGAGAAGGAGCTGGGCCTAAAAGTTGAGAGATGGATCCACTACGATAGCGAGGGGCTTGTATACGGTTATCCAAGCCAGGTTGAGGTGGATGTAGCTATTCACGACGATAAAATAATACTTATTGAAGTATCCTCCCATATTAAAGCCTCAGACGTATATGAATTTAAAAGGAAGGCTGAGTTCTATGAAAAATCCACAGGCCAAAAACCTTCGAGACTGCTCATGGTAACCCCCTACGCGGAGAAACAGGCGTTTGACGCATCAAAACACCTTGGAATAGAAATATACACAAAAGTATAGTTATTTTCATGAGCTTACTTTTCGGGATTTTTCTCTTCGGGAGAAAGCCTTCTTCAAACTGTCACGTGTATGGTAGACCGTTCTCTAAATTTAGATTTTATAGCAGAATACCACTATAATATATGGTGGGAAGTTGGAATTAATATTAAAGATCGACGATAAGGGAAGAATATTGATTCCCGTTCATATTAGGAGGGAGATAGGTCTAAAACGTGTCGTTAAGGTACGTGTAGAGGGGAGAAAACTGGTAATAGAACCCATAGAAGACCCTATTGAAATTCTGACCGAAACCGTGTTAAAGGGCTCCACGGACATAGAGAAGGAGGTAAAGGATTTAAGGAGTATCGCAGAGAAGGAGGCTTTGAAGAGGGTTAAAGAGAGATGGTTTTAATTGAAACAGATGTTTTGATAGCATTAACGTCCAAGACGGATAAACACCATGACGGGGTTAGAAAGATTTTAGAGGGATAGCTACCGTACTGGATTTCTTAATAGTGTCCCGTAGCTTGGAAGTTAAGCTACCCGACTTCTATAACGCTTTAAATATTACTCTCATGTACTACGATGTTTCGACGTTAACCCCCCATCCTTCACACCTTGCAAGAGCATGGATGCTAAGGAGAAAATACAACTTAACTTTCTTCGATAGCCTTCATGCCGCGACGGCAATCGAGGAGGATGAGCCCATAGTAAGCTACGATAAAAGGTATTCCGACATAAAGGATCTAAGATACGTGGATCCTAGAACCATACTTTAATCTTTCTTGGTTCAGGATGAGGGGTTAAGTTTTCTCGATGCATGCCGTTGTCCTGATTTCCTCGCCCTTCCCCCTAGAAGGTTTTCTATAAACCTTTTCTCCACACCATCTGTTGTCCCTTCCTTTGTAGCGGCGCCGGCTCCCACAGCTAAGGCGAAGACCAGGATGTCTAGCGCCTTTTCTGCATCCACTTGCCCGATACCTGTTAAACCTTCTTCGATAAGCTTGTAGATTACTCCAGCACAGAAGGGGCGAAGTCCTCTCTGTGTCCTTTAGGTGCGAACCGTTCAACACCTGCCCCGAAAACCCATATACCTGTGGAAAACCTGAAGAACGGGGAAACCACATACCTAAACTTGGGAAGCCACCCTAATAACCTTAACATCCTCCCCGTAAACCCAAGTGATACTACCTGGAACCTTTAAGATTCATTGGAATACATCTTGTAGGTTGAAACTATTTTTATATTAGTGGTTAAGGCTAATATTTTGGTGGTTTAGTGGAGATTAGCGGTGAACTCTACGACTTTATAGTCAGGGTTGTGGAGGACAAGGTCAAGGACCTGAAGGTTCAGAGAAGGGAGTACGAGGGGCTCGTGAAGGCCATCGACAGGCTGGCCGAAGCACAGGAAAAAACCGAGGAACAGCTAGGTAGACTGGTTGAAGCGCAGAGGAGAACGGAAGAGCGGTTAAACAAGCTGGTTGAGGCGCAGGAGAGAACCGAAGAAAGGCTGAACAAGCTAGCTGAAGCCCAAGCAAAGACTGAAGAAAGGTTGAATAAGTTGGCTGAAGCACAGACAAGAACTGAGAAAAGAGTGAACATGCTTGCCCAGGCGCAAGCTAAAACGGAGGAGAGGTTAAGCGAACTGGCCTTAAGGGTGGATCAGCTTGCTTTATCGGTTGAGAGGCTTGTGAAGGGTCTTGAAGGCCTAAGAATCGAGGTCGGCAGGCTAAGCGAGACCATAGGCTTCGGGCTTGAAGACGTCGCCAGGGTCGTGCTTCCAAGCTGGCTATACAGACACCATGAAATCGAGGTAGAGGATCTTAGAAGAGAATTCCTTCTAGTCGACGGCAGGGAAGTTAAAGTAGACTTGTATGGAAGAGGGAAGCGTAGAGGCAGGGATGTCACCGTGATAGGTGAAGTGAAATCAAGGATCTACGGCAGGGACGTCGACGAATTCCACGAAAAACTGAAAGAAATCAAAAAGACCATCAAAGACACAGTCATACCAGTAATGTTCGGGTACCTTATACACCCCTCCACAAAAGACAAGGCAGAGAAACTAGGCATACTGCTGGTAGCCTCCCACGTGAGGTGACAACCACACCTACCAGCATCGGGAACCAGCCTTCGACACCTAGTAATAAAAGAAGCTATAATCTCCCCTATTCACGTGGAATATCTTATGTAAAGTACCTATGTTCTGTATAATCTACTGAAACTAGCAACAGGTATTTCTTGGACAAAGCTAGAAGAAAATAAAAGCATTTGGATAGAATAAAATGATCTTAGGGAGGGAATGCTATGTTGCAGAGTAAAGGAGAGGGATATAGCATTCCGGAGAACGTGGGAACTGTAGGCCAGGAAGCAACATTATTAGATAAAAAGATGTCCGAGAGCTCTTCCTTCCCGGTTTACAGAGAACCTTCCATACACATTAATGTTGATGTGGAGACAAGTGCGGTTTACATGAAGTTCAGAGATGAAGAAATAAGAAGAACAGTAAAGTCGGATGCAATATTACTGGTTGACCTAGATAAACATGGTAATATTGTAGGCGTTGAAATTCTTCTCGGCGATGAAAAAATTGTAAGATACTTTCAAAACATTAAATAAGGACATGTATTTGTGGGTTTGTGTTGCTAGAAAATTTTGGTTGGTGTGTTAAAAATTTTGTAAATGTGGTTTATTTTTGATGGAAAATCGTTCTTTGATCTACTTATAGCAGAAATTTTCGGATTATTTAACTTTATAAAGCAAGAGGGAAATTTTTAAATAGGATTTTGCATCTAAATGGTAAAGGTTATGGTGACGGGGGGAGCTTTGCAGGTTGAATTGAAAGTTGATAAAACGCTTGTTGACGCCGCCTACAGGAGGGCACTTAGGACAGGAAAGTACTTCAAGCTCCCCCCGCAGGAGCGGGCCGCCCTCTACCTGGCCCGCAAGTTAACTTGGATTAAAAGCCAGACCCTTAAAGAGGTCTTAAAGAAAATTATTTTAAAGGTTTGGCCCTCCCTCGCCTGGAGGATGAAGGCCCTGGAGGTGGGCTTCAAACTCCTGGAGAAAAGGGTTGAAACAGCCCTAAAGATAGGGTACACACGGGCGAGGGAGTGGCTCAAAAACACGGAATACGCATTTTATCTTGGAGTATCATGGTTAAACACATCGCCTATACTACGGCCACCACTAGACTAGGGAAACAGCACCTTGCCCGTAGACGCCGACATCCTGAAAACCAGGATATCGGATATTAGATCCTCTATAAGAGAGTTGCAGAGATTAACCTCCAAGCCTTTCGTACAGCTGGGTATCGATGAAAGATATTCCCTACGATATAACATTATTGTCCTAGTGGAGGCTTTAGTCTCCCTATGCACGCATATTGCTATTGAAGAATACATGAAGACACCCTCCACCTACAGGGAGGCTGTCCAAATAGTTGCTGAGAAAATAGGTTTAGATTGCATTAGCGAACTTGAATCACTGGTGGGTTTACGTCACCTCCTCGTACACCGCTACTGGATTATCGAGGATGAAAAGGTCTATAGCGCTGTGAAAGAAGACTTTAAATGTGTTGAAGAGTTTCTCAGTAGGGTAGAGGACGTGTTTCTCCATTGAGCATCAAATACTATAAGGTCTCGTTGAAGGAGGTTTCCGGGAAGCTGAAAACCATTCTAGAAGACATGCCTGAAGTGAAGATCGCCGTCCTTTTCGGCTCCATCACCAGGAGAAACTTTGTCAGGGACGTGGACGTCGGCTTATATATGGATCCGGAACCTGACTTAAGGAAGCTAATCAAGGTGGCTGGCATACTTGAAGACGCCCTTAAAATACCCGTGGATGTAGTACCCTTGAGCAAGGCTCCCCCGAAACTGAGGCTAAAGGCCTTAACCAAAGGCATAAAACTTGTGGTCAGGGATAGCAGGCTCTTCTCAACACTATTAAGCACAGCCTTATCAGAGACCGAGGACATGGACATAAAGTTAAGGGAATGTACCTCCATGTCTAGAACGAGTTCTCCGCTAAAACATCCGTCCACGAAGCATCCTAAAAACTGAAAACATTTTAAAGGGGAAGTGATGCAGAAGGTCTCTGTTAAGAGTGTGAGAATAGAGAATTTCCTAAGTATAAGGAATGTTAGGATAGAGCTCGGCAAACTGAATGTATTCATAGGACCTAATGCTAGTGGCAAAAGTAACCTCGTGAAAGCTCTTAAACTGGTTGCAAACCACGTCAATAATGGACTGCCCTCACTGGCTGGCTACGAAAGATTCAAGGAGCTTGTACACGGTTTCGACGAGACAAAGAAGATCATCATAGAGATCGAGACATCCGTCGGAGAACGTACAGCAAAATACATACTGGCTCTAATGGCTGAAAACTATACCGAAAAGGTATTGCTGGATGACGTAGAAGTCCTTGTAAGCGACGGGAAGACTCATACAGCCGAATACCTTACTACATCCGGGACTACCGGTAGATTCGATAGATTTGAGAGGTCTAGCACAAATATTTTTGCGGGTAAAGGTTCATATTACCCAAGTGCATTCACTAGGTTGCCAGGCGACGCGGTTAAGGAGCTTCATGAGCTTGCAGCCTTCCTCCGTGGCATATCCGTCTACTCCTTTACACCTAAGTATATTAGGGCACGTTCTAATGTTGGAGAGAAACCCGTAATGAACTATTATGGTGGAGCTCTTGCTAGGGTGATACTTCACCTCTACCTGGAGAACAGAAGGGTCTTTAGTGAAATTGAGGATGCCTTTAAGAGCGCTGTCCCTGAGGTCGAGGAAGTGGTTCCCCACCTTGAGGGCAATATGGTTGAGATATGGTTGCGTGTTAAAGGGCTGACCGAACCCTTAAAACCCCATAATATTTCGGATGGTACATTGAGGCTCCTAGCCTTCATCACTGGGCTTCACATGAGCCGGGGTATTGTGGCCTTCGAGGAGCCTGAAAACTGTATTCACCCACATCTCCTAGAAACACTGGTGGATCTTGCGCGGAGAGCCGCCAGCCAGGTTCTAGTAACCACTCATTCGCCTTACCTTCTGGACCACGTCAAGCCGGAGGAGGTTTACATAGTGGAGAAGGTTGGAGTGGAAACGAGGGTTAAAAGGCTCAGGGATGCAAAGGAGGTTGAGCAGGTCGCTAGGTTTCTGGAGGAAGGGGGAACCCTCGGTGAAGCCTGGTATTCAGGTATCTTCGGCGGCAACCCCTAAACCATGCCTGTGCTTGTGGTTGTCGAAGGGCCAACCGATAGGGCTACTGTAGAGGCCATCGCTGAAAGAGAGAACCTTAGAGTGAAGACCCTCCTGATGAGAGGAAACAATCCCGGAAAAGCTGTGAGACTAGTTAAAGCGGTGTCAAGAACCGAGAAACCTTCGAAAGTGGTGGTCCTAAAGGACCAACACAGGTATCCTGAGAGCATTGTCAACAGGCTTCTAAAAAGGATATCTAGTTCCCTCCAAAACCTTGGAGTAAAAGTATATACAATTAAGGTACGGAAAGCCATAGAGACATGGCTTCTAGCAGGGCTGGTGGAAAGGGAGATAAACGCCGAGGAAATAGACGACCCCGTGGAATCCCTGAACCACATCCTCATACAACGCTTCGGGAAGAGATACGTGAAATCCCCGGATCTAGCAAGAAGCCTCGCTAAATCCATGGATCTAAACAAAGCCCTACAGCGTTCACAAACCCTAAAAACATTCCTCGAAGCCGTCAAAGACCCCTAACAAAACTCACATCAAAAGACGCTAAACCCGGAACCAAAGACCTGAGAAAATGGGTAAAGTGGATAGGAAGCCGTTTATTGTGGCTTTGATACCGGCCTACAATGAGGAGAACAGTATTGCAGGCGTGGTGTTGAGGGTGCAGAGGCAGGTTGATAAGGTTATTGTATGTGATGATGGTTCTAGGGATTTGACGGGTGAGATAGCTGAGAGGCTTGGAGCCGAGGTTATAAGGCATGAGAAGAACTTGGGTAAAGGTGTTGCGTTAAGGAATCTATTGAGAAAAGCGAGGGAGTTTAATCCAGATATAGTGGTTGTGTTGGATGCGGACGGGCAACATGATCCAGAGGAGATACCGAGGCTTGTTGAGCCGCTGAAAAAGGGGATGGCAGACATGGTCATCGGATCAAGATATGTTGGAGGAGCCGTGCTTGAAGCCCCCCTCTATAGAAGAATAGGTCTCAAAATCATAAACTTCCTGAACAGAAGGCTCATAAAGTCGACGATAAAGGATACCCAGAGTGGCTTCAGAGCCTTCACAGTCAAAGCCTTGGAGGCGCTAGAGGAGGCCGAATCACGCGGATTCGGCATCGAAAGCGAACAAATACAACTAGCCATTAAAAAAGGTTTGAGAATAATAGAGGTGCCTGTAACAATAAGATACAAGGGTCTAAAAGAAACGTCGAAAAAGCCCCCGATACTACATGGAGGAGAAATAATAGCAACCATATTAAGGCTCATCGTAGAGGAAAGACCACTACTCTACCTCGGCATGCCAGGCAGCATCCTAATAGCGGCCAGCATAGCCCTCGGAACATACCTACTATGGCTCTTCAACACAACCAGATACTTCAGCATACCAATAGCCATAATCACCCTCGGAGCAACGTTCATAGGAATAACACTGTTAGTGGCAGCACTAACACTATACGCACTAAAAAGAACAACCGACAAAATAAAAACCGAAAAACTTTAGCATGAACCTCTCGGCAAAACAAGAACTTAACGTTTCATAGTCTTGATATATTTTATCTTTACCGGTATATTTCTTAAAATGTACAATAAGATATTTCGACATACCAATTGTACTGATAACACTAGGAGTAGTAGTAACTGGAATCACTCTAACCATAACAGCACTAATGTTGCACATGTTGAAGAGGGTAGTAGAAAAATAATTGAGATGATTTATATTGCAACATAATAATTTGCTCACAATAGTTACACAAAATTTTCCTCCAGAAACTGTTGGAGGGGCCTCAAGAGTTTATGA
>QMRH01000051.1 GCA_003650675.1 Thermoprotei archaeon
AAGCGTTCCAGACGAAGCAAATCTTGAATTCAGCATTCGGAGTCACAAGCTACTCAGCTTTCAGATTGTACAAGAGAGAGTCATGCGCTGCTATACCTTTCATGGCTAGAATAGGAAGCGAGAAAACTCTAAGCAAGCTAAACAGCAAAGGATATAGAGTCCTCTATGGAGATACAGACTCAATGTTCTTTATCTCTTCAGAGAGCATTGAGCAGCTTAAGCAGCTCATAGACGAAATCTCAGCAGAATTGAACAAGGAAGCCAAGGAGAAATGGAATGCTAAGAGAGACTTGTTTGCTCTTGATCTGCAGAGGATCTACAAGAAATTCATAGTTTTGACTAAGAAGAGGTATGCAGGCTTGTACATTTGGGACTCAAAAGAAGGCTTCGCTGAAGGCTTCGAGTGGAAAGGCTTAGAAGCTATAAGAAGTGATTCTAGTGTCCTTGAACAGACTGCTCAGCGAGAAGTGATTACAATGCTTCTAAGAGAAAGAAGCCGAGAAGAAATTTTGGAGTATGTTAAAAGCTTGCTTAGAAATATAGAGAAGAGAACTTATCCTCTTACAGAAGTAGGCTTCCCGGAGAAGATAGGTAAGCGCTTCAAGATGGCCAAAGGCAGAATAATTGAGTATGGCTATGGGAATAGAGCGCCAGCCAATGTGAAAGCAGCATACTACAGCAACATGTATTTAGGCACTGATTACGCTTCTGGAGATAAGCCGATTAGACTCCCAATAATACCTGAGAAGTTAACCAGCTTCCCTAGACGATTCACCATGGTTTTAAAAAATTCCAGCCGGGAATACGAATGCAAATGGGTAGCTATAGATGAAAGCTTAGAAGTCCCAGAAGAAATCGAGAGAGCAGTAGACTGGGAGAAAATCAAAGAGAGGTTCCTTAACAAAATAGCTCCCCTAATGATGCTGGCTGGAATCAAGAAGGAAGATGTACTCCCAGAAAAAGAAAGCTTAAACAGGTGGATTAAATGTGGCGAAATGGACTGAAGAAGACGATGAAATACTCAGGAAGCTGTACCCTACTTATGACATCGACGTTATTTTAGAAGCTCTGGGAGGAAGATTCTCTTGGCATGCAATCAGGATCCGAGCTTCTTTATTAGGCTTGAAGAGAATAGGGAGAGGAGGAAGCCGTGGAGAAAGCAAGTATGAAGGAATGGCTTACTGCTCGAAATGCTCGAAGTGGATTCCTAAAGAGAAAGTTAAAAACTACCGCTGCCCTTACTGCGGCCGGAAAGTCAGATTTCCAGGCCCGCTCAGCTACAGGAGGAAAAGGAAATGGAGGAAAGAAAAGAAAGAATAAGCAAGATTGAATACTACCTGAGGATAGCAAGTATGGTAGCTATGCGCTCAACTTGCCTCAAAGTAAAATTTGGTGCTATAATAGTAGATGATGACGGAGTGATACTATCTACAGGCTACAATGGCTCTGCTCGAGGAAGCTTCAACTGCGATGACTTGAACTACTGCTTGCAAGAGCATTTAGGCAGCAGAGGCTTCTTTGACTACTGCATTGCAGTCCATGCTGAAGAGAATGCTGTAATTAACGCTGCAAGATCAGGAGCTAAAATCAAAGGAGCAACTTTGTACTTGGCAGCTGCAGTAGACTCAACTCCTAAACAGATTGAGAGAGCTTATGAATGGCTAAATAAAGGTCCATGCTTCCGCTGCAGAAGAATCTTAATAAATGCGGGAATCAAAGAAGTCGTGACACCTTATAAGCATTGGACTTTTAATGATTTGGTGAACTTGGAGAGGAAGTGGTTCGAGGATGCTTACAGAAAAGCAAGAGAAAGAGAGAGCAAAAAAGCTCTTTAAGAAATTATATGGCAAGAAAGCTCCACACTACAAAGTGCTCAAGAAAGAGCATCCTCTACTGTTTAACATAATAATGAAGTACTGGAACGGCTACCGAGCTTTCTTAAGGTCTATAAATATTAAACCTCCTAAGCCTACACCCAGAGAGAAAGCTTTCATAGAATTCTCAAGCCGCTGCGCTAAGCGCTACTATAAGAACGGCGAATGGAGTACATTCGAGAAGGAAATGAAAACTCTAATAGACAAAATATGCTTGGATTTAGGCTTGACTTACATCCACAACTACAAGTATCCTTCTATGAAAGGCAAAGGCTACTACAAGTTTGACTTCTACTTCTTCTTAGGCAATAAAGAGCTTAAAGCTCGAATAGAATGTGATGGAGTGTTCCACAGAATAGGCAACACTGCGGAAAGAGACAAAGCCATAGATGACTATTTAAGAAGCAAAGGGATAGAAACTCTGAGGATCACAGTCAAAGACGATCCAAATAAATATGCTATTAAAATACTGGCATTTCTTCTTAAAAGGATAGGCGATACAAGTGAAATGGCTACCTGAAGAAGTAGAAGTTTTAAAGAAGCTCTATGGTAAAAAGCCAGCCAGAGAGATAGCTAAAATTCTGAGGCGCTCAATGTATTCTATAGAGAAGAAAGCTCGAAGTTTAGGCTTGCATCGTCAAGACTATTGGACGAAAGAAGAAATTGAAATTCTTGAACAGCACTACACTTATGCAAGTAAAGAAGAACTGCTTGAACTTCTCCCTAAAAGGACATGGAATGCTATCCAAAATAAAGCTAAACAGTTAGGTTTAAAAAGACGAACAAGGTTTAAAAACGAGCAAGACTTTAAGGAGTATTTGGAGTCTCTAAGAAAAGTGGTGGAATTTTAATGCTGAAATTAACCCACGAATACAAGCGTGTTGTGGCTTTAATCTCTGACTTGCACGTTGGAAGCCGCTTTGCATTGTGGCCTGAAGACTACACAAGCCCTTTTGACAAATCCAATATTTCAGCTATGATGAATCCAGGGCAAAAGAAAATCTTAAGCTACTGGAAGGACTTTGTTAAGACTTGTATAGACTTCAAGGTTGACAGCATATTCTTGGTAGGCGATGCAACTGCAGGCTACAACCCCAAAGAGCATGGAATGTACATGATGACAACAGACATAGAAGAGCAAATAGAAGCTACAGTCAGGCTCTTGGAGCCTCTGTGCAAAGGGAGAAAGCTTGCAGTTTGGAGAGGAACTCCTTACCATGAATCTTTAGCTACAAACATCAAAATACACAAAGCCATAGCTGAACGCTTAGACGGAACTTACTTCGATGCTGTAGCAAACCTGAGGCTTGCACCGTCGAAGAGAGTAGCCAATGTAGCTCACAAGAGCACTGGAGCAGTCATGTACCCTGAAACAGCTATGGGCAGAGACATGCTTACTCTTAAGGAAGCTGAAGCTTTAGGCTATTTGCCTACCAAGATAGACGTTATAATTCGAGCTCACAGGCACAAGTGGTGCCACATACACAAGAGAGGAGTACACTTTATCCAGCTTCCTTGCTGGCAAGCCTTTATACCTTGGTACGGAGCTGTACGCTGGTATACTAGGATGCAGCCTGATTTAGGCGGGGCCATAATGCTCATAGACAGCAAAGACCGAATAAGAGTGTTTCACTTCCTCTATCCTGCTGTCCACATAGCGGACAGAACTTTAAAGTTTTAAAGGAGGTGAAAATCTTGAGGGAAATAGTTGCTAAAGTGGTAACTGTACTCTTCTGGCTGTGCGTCGGAGTCTTAGTCCATGACTATGCTCATGCACTCTGGCAAATCGGCGGAATCCAGGAAGTCTTGAGCTTGCAAGGCGGCTGGGTAGCTCTCGCTTGCATGGTTGCTCTCTGGATACTCCAAGGAAGCTTAGGCTTCTTAGCTTACATGAATGCAGCGAAGTACAAAATTATGGAAGAAGTTTCGAAAGGAACACTAGGCATTCTAGGAGTCAATATTGTAGGCTTAGGAATAAAACTGATACAGCAAAGCTTAGATGTTCTTGCAGTAGGAATCTTAGCTTCAGGAGCAGCTTTATTAATTGCATTTGCCTATTGGGTATCGAGGGAGATAGAAGCTCATGCAGCCTCGACGCAAAATTAGAAAATTAAGAAAGAAAATATTAACTGAAGGATGCAGCTTCGAAGAAGCCATCCTCGAAATACTCGATATCCTTGAGGAAATGGAGGTGATGAAGTAATGTCTACTGCAGTTGAGCAAACTGCATTCACAAATGTGGATGCCAATGTAAGTTATGTGTTCGAGGATGAAATTTACTGCTGGAGATGCGGCTTCAAATGTAAAAGCAGCTGGAATTACTGCCCCAAATGTGGAGCTGAATTATGCAAAAGGTGATATAAGTGAACGTAGATAAACTAGCTAAACAGCTTCTGAAATACCCGAATGTAACTGGATACTCAAAGAAGTTAAGGAAGAGAATCAAAAATGGCAAAGTAGTCGAAGAATGGTGCATACAAGTCCATGTATCAAAGAAAGTTCCTCTCAAAGAACTTAAGCTTAACGAAGTAATACCTGTAGAAGTAGAAGGGATTCCAGTTGACGTAGTAGACGTAGGAGAATTAAGGGCTTTATCTGTAGACAAAACCAAGAAATTTCGGCCGTTGCAGCCAGGAATAAGCATAGGCAACTATGCAATTACAGCAGGAACCCTAGGAAACTTTGTTTTCGGGACAAAAAAACCTTTCAGAGGAGAAGTTTTAATAGCTTCAAATGCTCATGTTCTCTGTGACAATCCAAGTTTTGAGAAGCCCAAAGAGATTGACATTGTACAGCCTGGCAGATACGATGGAGGAACACATAACGACAAAGTAGGGGAGTACCGCTGGCACCAGAGAATCAAGCCTCTAGGCTCTGAGTCTTCATGCCCAATATTGACTAGTGCTGCTAAAGCAGTGAATTGGCTATTGAAGAAGTTCAAGAGGAAAAGTAGAATCTCAGTCTATACAGAAGAAGCTAACCACATTGACTTTGCTGTAGCTTCAATAGATGTTCCTTACATGTTCAAGCATGCAGACAAAGTCTTCGACAGCTCATATGAATGCATAGGCTACGGCTTTGCTGGGAGCGACAAGGTAAGCTTAGTGTGCAAAGGCAAATACATTGAACAGGAAGGCTTCCTTTATTTAGATTATCAAGGAGAGCCTAAGCATTACGCTGAAGGCTTCATAGGCGATGTAGTTGAGAAGTCAAGCAGGAATTGCTGGGCTCAAGCTGAAATAATTGACGACAGCGCTTACGAAATTGTTAGCTACGGAAGCTTCTATGCTGCATTTGACGATGTAATAATAACATCTAAGCTTTTGGATCCAGGGTGTAGCGGCTCTGCAGTCTACAGGAAAATCACAGAGGGAAGCCTTTGGAATCCAACATAGTTATTCCTGATTGCCGAGGTAAAGAATTCCTTGTATGCAAGCGCAAAGGAGGTGATTATGAACTTAGATTCATAAATGGTAAAGGAGAAACTGTTTTTGTATTCTGGTTTGCTGTTAAGTCTCCAGTTTTTCAAAACAGTAAGCTTATATCGAAGCTTTTCGAGCTTATTTCAGAATTAGCTGTGCACTAATTATCTGTGGTAATGCGGGCTGTGGCCCCAAGCAGTCAAGTACAGTGTGAAAGTGCTGCCTATTTCATCCCTAATTTGTATTTTCAGAGTATGATTCTGCACATTTCTTGGTATAATGCAGAAGCAGTGGCTTGTTGTAGGCCCTGAAGGAGCAAAAGCAAGGTTCATAAGCTGAAAGTTGTTGTTAGGATCATTTATCGGGTAGTAGAAGCCAGCTGTTTGATCATAAATTCTTATTGAAGCTGACATAGTTGATGTATCAGCTTTCAGCAGCATGTTAAGGCAGTAGCATTCCATTTCTTCGTCTGGGACAGTGAAAGAGTACAAATCCTGCCAGCCTGACCCTGGAGTAGCTTGAGTTGAAATAGCAACGATTCCAGCAACAGTCCCAGCAGTCGGGCCAAATGCTCTTATTTCGCTGAACACTACATCGTCAAAGTACACCCATTTCCCGGATATCCCTCTGTTTCCCAAGTAGATTCTGGCGTATCGAGCATTCGACGGTGCAGTACGGTCAAGCTCGCACAACGTAAAATCTGTCCCTATTGTTTTGTTCTCCATGCTGTCTGCACTGATGTAATTCTTATTTTTGTCGAACCATTCTATGGCGAGGGGATTGAAAGTTTCAGTCCCTGAAGCAACTTTGACATAGACGCTTGCATAGTATTTTTTCCCTCCATGGACAGGAAGATACGGACTTCTGAAAGCTCCATGGCCTGAACTATTTGATTGAGCAATGAAAGCACTGTAGCTTCCCTTTGAATTATTGACAGGGTCAAGGCCAAAATTGCCGTCTCCTCCGTCTTCCCAAGTGAAGTACCAGAAGTCTGGTTGGCCGTCTCCGTCATGATCCCTCTCAAAGCACGGGTTGGGCAAAAGGTTTTCCGGAGGAGCTGAATCCTGAGTAATCGGAATCCGGGGGATGTAGCCTACTTCTCCAGCTACTCCTCTGAAACGAAGCTGATCTACATCAGTATTGTACCAAAGCTTTCCGTCTCCAGTAGGTTCATGAGCTGAATCAACAGCATCAAACTTTAGCTCTCTGGTTGTAACAGCATCGGCATCAAGGTGCCTTGTCTTTATCGAGCCGGTCTCTATATGGTCTCCGGTAATGGTTGTTATTCCGCTGTCCGGATCGATTCGTTTAGGCCCGGCTGGGCAAATACCTGAGGCATGTACATATCCAGTGGAACTTCCAGAAGCTATGCAAATTGGAGAGCCGTCAGTTAATTCATCTGTTCTTCCGCCTGCATACAGAGCATATATCCGTACGCCTAATTCAACAGTGACAGTAACAAGACCGCTTTCTACAGTTATTGTTGGTTCTCTCAAGCTTCCTCCTGGCCCACTTCCAAGAATGTACCCAGAAGTGTCATTTACACTTTGAGTGTCCCCTCTTAAGTATCTGATTGAAGGCGACACTTGGAAGTTTTCTATCCTTGAAGAATAATTTGAGCCAAATCTGAATTTGTAAAAAGTTACACCAAAATGAGAATCATAATATCTATAAATATAGTAGTAGCATGTCCATGTTGAGCTTGAGAATTCATCAACTCCTAACTGCTCAGTAAGAAAAGTAGCCAGCTTAGACCAATCCTCTCCTTGCTTTCTCCCATACACTTCCACCATGATAGCAGTTTTTGCTCCGAACGAAGCTAAATTAGTTAAATAGACTTTCCCGGCCATGTGGATTTTATCAGCTTGAATAGAAGCTACATGGTCGTTTATGATTACACCGTTTCCTATCTGAGCTTGATTTGTAATAACAGCTTGGTCTGTAACTAGCTCCTGCGATGTAATTGTTCCTGTTATGATAGATCCACCATGGATCAAAGTAGCATTCCAAACAGTTTTGTGTTTCCCGTTTTCATTGATTGCTATAAGGAACAAGGTGTCTGACCAGTCTGGCTTAATATCTGAAGTAGCAAATGTGCTGTACCCAACTTGCCAGTAAATGTATTTTTTGTTGGTGTTGCCGCTTGAAATAGAGTATTCGTCTCCTTGATAGTAAACTTTGCAGGAAGACCAAGAAATGTAGCCTGAGCTTGGTGAGTTATCAGTGAAAGTCAACCCATCAACGAAAATTTGTGCTACAGTCAACTTGCTTGCATCAACTGCTCCTGCCTGAATTTTCTCTGCAGTGACTGCTCCAGCTGCAAGCTCATTTGTACTCACTGCTCCAGCTGCAATTTTCCCTGCTTCAACAGCATTAGCTGCAATTTTCTCCGAGGTTACAGCATTGGCTGCTATTTTGTCTGCTTCAACAGCGTTGGCTTGTAACTTTGGCGTTGATATTGCATTATCAGCTATCTGGGTTTCCGTTATTTGACCCACTAGATCAGAAGTAGCAATTTTTGCTGTCCATGAAGTTCCTGTAGATCTGTAAAGTTTATTGTCTGAAGTTAAGAAAACAACAGCTCCTTCTGGATAATCAGAATGTGGAAGCGGTGGGAGAACATCAACTATCTGAACTGGCCTTAACCCGGAGGCAAACTTGGCCAAAGTTACTGCTCCGCTTGCCAGCTTTACATCAGAAACTGCCCCATCCAGGATTTTCTCAGCTGTTACAGCATCAGGTGCAATATCAGGAGTTCCAACTTGCAATGGCTGGGCAGATACAGTTCCGGATTTACTGCTTTCATTTCCAGCTTCATCAACAGCGGAGACTGCAAAGTAGTAAGTTCTGTAACTCTCAGAATTTTTCTTTGCCCAGAAAAAGGAAGCTCTTGCCGTCTCACCAGCAACATCTGTAGGCGGATCCGAAGTTCCGTAATACACCTTGTAATGGCTCAAATCGTTTGCATCAACTGAATTCCACTCTAAGATAACTCCGTCGATGGTTTCAAATGAAGTTAAGCCAGCTGGCACTGGAGGAGCTGTATCGTTGTGGCCGAGGCTATTGTCTGGATAAGAAGAGGTATGGCCAACGTGGACTTCGAGAGGATCAGGATCAGGAGCCCAACTTGAAGCTCTACCTAGCTTGCTTAAACTGCAGACATGGATTTCATAAATGCTGTCAGGTACAAGGTAAGGAGTAGCAACAACAACTTGGCTCCCAGAAGAAGGCTGATCAACAAAGATGTGCTTCCACTCTTCAGCTGGACTAGTTTGCCTCCTGTAGCCTACGATGTAGCCTCCGGCATTCTCAACTACATTAATAGTAACCTCTATCCAAGTTCTGAAATCTTGTGCAGTGTCTATTTCTTTAACATCAGCAACAAAAGTCGGAGCTGCTGGAACTACATCAGTTATGTCATTTATGTCATCAGTTGTTTTGTTAAAGAAATTTTCCATGGATGGAGTTTGCTCTAAAGTAACCGGGTATATCCCGTATTCTTCGTATTTCTTGAAGTCCTCTAATTCTTTGTCTAGAGTCTTGACTTTCTTTTCAACTTCAATTTTCACTTTGTCTATGGTTTTAGTTACAGCCAAAACTCGGTAAGTAACTTCTTCTTCCCAGCCTAATTCAGGTTTATTGAGCTTAACAGTGTCTCCGGGGTAAAGATTGTAGCCTTGGGTTACTTTGAGGGGCAAAGTTACACCGCTGGACTCTGTATTCAGTTCGTCAAGCTTCTTCTGAGCTAATGTATTCAAAGTGTCAATGTCCATTGCTCCTTTCTCTGTAAATACTGCTATTTTGTCTCCTGTCCCAGCGCTGCCTTCAATGTAGTTTCCATCTTCGTCTACGCTGCGCACTATAACTTTAGTTATTTTTTGGCTTCGATCCACTGTTCTCTTAGGCCACTCCAAAGGGTCAACAGGAACATTTGAGTGCTCTTGTCTAGTCCCTATGTTAAATCTGGGATTCAATGAAGCATCCCAGTCTGCCCAGAAATCTTTGTTTACTGCATCAGCTAAAAACTGTGCTGCTTTCAAGCAGTTGCTTCTTATGAAGCGGACAGAAACAGTTCCAGATGGACACTCTCCTTTCTCTACTCCAGCTTCATCACAGATAGCTTGAAGCACATTCGATATTGTTTCTCCTATATACTCAACAGTATACGATGAGCCTGACGGTATTATTCTAGGATCCATTCTAACGTAAGCTTCAGGGTAAGCAAAGCAAACCAATAAGTCTTCACTGTATTCTGCTCCTACCAATAAGCCTTCAAAAACTACTTCACTGCTGTAGAGGATCCTTATTTTCTTATTTGAAGAAATAAAAGTTCTATTACTGCTCGTGTTAGGCAGAATAAATAAGCATTCTTCATGCCCATTTAGTTCTTGGTGTATCTTCTTGAATACTGCATCACTTTTTTCGATCCATTCTGAACCTGAATAGTACTCTATTTTCCACATTACTCCATCACGTAGTGCTCTGATCCTCTATAGAACTCCATCTTGTATGTGTAAACATTCGGATATCCGCCTACTTTTCGGTAGAGAAACGATGTAAGAATCCATGTTCCATTTATGTTGCTTTCAAGCTCAGAAATAGTGACTTCTTTGTAAACTCTGCTTAGCATAGGAGAGATATACGTTGAGATTAAATAAGAAGCTGTTTTGCCTTTTTCATACAACAAGCCTTCTAAAGTTAATACATCAGGCTTCTTTCCGTAGCTAAGCAGTATGGCTTTACTCCCAGGCTTAGTCAAAGATTTTACAATGCTGGTGTTCTTGAAAACAATGCTTTTAGGATTCCTAGGCCAAGTTATTTCTGTTGAGTCCCAACTGAATTTCATTATAATTTCCTCCTACGTGCAGCTTCAGCTACAGCTATGCTAGCATCATGAATTAATTCTTCTTTGTCTACATCAGAAGCTAAACGTTCAACGTTAAATGTTACGTAAATAACTGAGTAGCTTGAGCTGCCTTCGATTCCTCTGAGAGGAGCAGCACCTGGAGGACTTCTAATTGTTCTCAGTTCTCCTCCCAGTTCAAAAGTCTCCCCGGTAGTCTTAGCTATTTCTTTATTGAAGTCTTTGAGAGCTTTAGTCATTTTGACTACATGAGGTGTAGCATGCTTGAAGCACAAACTCATAAGAGCATTTGCTACTCCACCTAGGAAATCAGCTACTCCACCTAAAACATTGTTTATAGCATCTAAAGCTCCTTTGAACCAGTCTAAAACAGGCTTTAAAACACTCCAGATAGTGTTGGCTACCCACTCGATAGCCTCTTTAATTTTCACGAAAATTGTGTACAAGGTTTGCAGGACAGGCATAAGCACCGGAGAAAGGAAATCCCAAAGCTTCTGTAAAGAAACCAGGAATACAGCAGCTATGATTCTGCCCAACTCAAAAATTATTCTCCCGATATTGTAGAAGAACTCCCCTATCTCTCGGAGCAGAGGCATTATAGGCTCTAAAGCAGACATGAAACCTTCCCAAATGCTTTGAAGAAAGCTCATCACTTCACTCCAATGCTGTATAAGGAGTATTATTCCCGCTATAGCTGCAGCAACAGCTGCTATTATAGGCAAAATAGGAGCTAAACTTCCTAGTAAACCACCCAATGTTCCGAGAAGTCCGGTTCCAGCTGTTGAAGCCAAAAGGCTGTTCATAGCTATAAGCTGAAGGACAGAGCCTAAGCCAGTCAGTATTGGGCTCAACATGTAAGCTGCAGTTCCAACAGCAATCATGAGAGGAGCAAAAGGCATGAGGAAACCTATGACTTTAGCTATTATAGGAATCAAAGGCTCTAAAGCTCTAATTAAACTTAGAATTATAGGAACAGCAACCCGGACTCCTTCAACGAAAGCTGCTATGAAAGCAGGCCCGACATTTTGGAGAATAGAGATTACAGCTGGAACTACATCTCGAGCAAAATCAACCAAAGCAGGAATCACTTGATCTTTTACATTTTCCCAAGTCTCATAAAGAGCATCTATAAGCTGATTAATATAGGGAAGCAAAGGCTCGATAGCTTCAGCTGCAATCAAAGCTATGGTGGCTTGCAGATTCTGCATAGTCCCTTGGACTGCTATTCCGGCTTCAGAGACTTCCCCGATAGCTTCTTCCAAGCGCTCTTGAGATTCAGCTGTAAGCAGGCCTGAAGCATAAAGTAAGCCCATAGCTGAAGCTGCAGCTTCTACAGATTGCTCCCAGCGAACCAAAGTTCCGAGCCCTTGCTTCAGAGGTCTCATCATCCAATTAAGAAGTATTCTCCCTACAACAATGGTTCTAAAAGCAAACCAGCCTAGACGATAGCCTGCACGAGTCAAAGCTCTACCTAAGCGCCCAACTCTCTGGCTTAACGTTACATGGCTTTTAGCTGCTCTGGCTTCTTCTTCAGTTAATCTTCTAATCACTTCAGAGAAGAATTGATGGCTTCTTGTAGATGGCACAAGCTTTGCTTTCTCCTCAGTAAATAATTGCTTGGCTATGTTCAAAGCTTTCTCTAAGCGTTCTTTGTCGGTTATCACTTCTTTTATTCTTCTAGAAGCATTCCCGTAGACTCCTATTAAGCTTCTTAGCTTGTCTTCTACTCTGCTAGCTACTCCAGGATGCTTTTCAAGCCATTCGAGTATCAGCTGTATTCGAGCTTCTCTAGCTGACATTTCTTAGCCCATAGTCTCCTTCTTTTCCTCTTAATCTCTTCTTTTAAGCTTCCAGGCTCCTCCTGCTCAGCTGTTATTTGAGCTATTATAGCAGCGTCCAAGAGCAAGTCTTCGAGAGGGGAGTCATTTATTTTCAAGAGCTCAGTCGGCCGCTTTCCTATTCTTAGAGCGAGAGCTCCTGCCAATTGAGCCAGAGGGTTTTCGGCGAAATTTCTGCCTTTTCTTAATCCCTTGAGCGGTTAAGCCATTGAATTCTAGGATCTCTTCGAATAAAGCTACTAAATCTTCTATTTCTAAGTCGTCTATGCACAAACACTTAGGGCATTCTTCATTTTTCTTCTCTTTCTTGATTCTAGGCTTGACTACGCATGCTGGTATTATTATGTCTATGAGCTCAGGAAGCTTTTCTTTAACATCTATGCTGCTCAGAGCTTCATTTATATTCTCTAAGTCTACGTCTTCTGGAAGTTCAAGTAAGCTAGCTAATTCCAAAGCTGCTTTAGGAGGAATCTTCCTTATTATGAAGACTGGATGCTTACCTGAAGCAGTTGTAGAGGGCAGAACAACTTTCTCTATTTTGCCAGCTAAGTATTCTTCGGCAGTTGTGTACTCCAACTTTTCCACCTCTAGTAAGCTGAATCTTTGTTGTACAGAGTTATTTTATTGTTCGAGTCGTGAAGCACTTCGAGGACTAAACGCTGAGTCAATCTGTCTCTCCTGCTCACTGAAGCCGGATTCTCTTTGACTACACATCTAGGCAAGCTTATTACAAGCTCATAGTTAGGCTTATCTGTAATCTCTGTAGGAGCACCGGTCAAAGTTATAGTCACATCGAATTCTTTTTCTTCGTCTGCAGGTTCTGTATCGCTGCTCTCTGCAGCCCAGAAATTCTTCCTTGCAGCCCAAGACTTCCACTTCAAGTCGAATTCTAAAGTCCACTCTGAGCTTTCAAAGTAAATCTCAGGTAGTTTCCTGCTTCCAGCTTCGTGTATGTCGTCTGGCCTGCTGTGCGCAATCTGGAATCTGAAAGCTTCAATGTTGCTTACCGTCAAGCCTCCTGAGCTTGTTATGCTGGCATCATGAAATACGAATGGCCGTATGG
>QMRH01000052.1 GCA_003650675.1 Thermoprotei archaeon
ACTCCATTTTCTTTAAACTTCATAGTCGGACCTAGACAAGTTGGCAAAACAACTGGTGTTAAATTGTTGGTTAAAAGGATCTTGTGCGAGGTTGAGCCAAAGGCGACCTTCTACTTTAACTGCGACCTTATTTCAGACATGAAAGAACTGAGGAATATCCTGGATTTATATAGGAGAATTAAGGTTCAAAACGGAGTTAAAAGGTCCTTCATATTTCTCGACGAAGTCACAGGAGTGGAGTACTGGTGGAAAATAATTAAAGGTTACATTGATGCTGGCTTCTTTGAGCAAGATGTACTAACAGTTATGGGTTCTGCTTCTTTTAGGATGAAAAGGTTTTCAGAAGCTTTTCCTGGCAGAAGAGGGAGAGGAAGGAATATTATGGTGCTTCCCATAAACTTCAAAGAATACTTAAAGGTTCACGGGGTAGAACCAAAAATAGGGAATTACGATAAAATCCTAATTTTCTTCGAAAAATATTTAAAGACAGGAGGTTTTCCCAGGAGCATAAACGAGGACGAAAAATTTCTGGAAGACTTCATCTTTAGCATTGAGAGAGATATCTCAAAGGCCAATAAAAGTGTAAAAACATTTAAAATGATACTTAGGATGATCATGGAGAAAGCTCCAAGCGCATTAGGGTACAATTCTATCGCAAGTGAAATAGGAATTTCACACAATACAGTAAGGGAATACATCGAGTTGATGGAAGACCTATTTCTAGTAGGAGTAGCCTACTGGAGACAAGGAAAGAAAATAGACTTTAAAAAAGGAAAGAAAATATTCCTGCGGGATCCCTACATGGTTAGGGCGTATGCGACAATACTGGGAATAGATGTCAGAAAGGACTTTCTATACGAGTGGATAGTTCAGGAACATTTGCTACGGAAATACGGGGAAGTTTATTACTGGAAAAATGGTTTTGAAATAGACTGTATAGCCGACGGCTTAAAGATAGAAGTTAAGGCAGGAAAGCCGCATAGAAGATACCCTAAAGGTGTAAGAATTCTAGGTGAAAATGAAATACCATTATTTCTAATGGATCTCATCTAAACATGTTCCTTATACGCTATTTTTAAGGCACAGTCAATCCTAAACCGTGTATAGAATTCTTCTTTAACGCCCCTTGGCCAGTCGTATGATGCAGTAATGTTATACTATGTTGTAAGTAACATGCTGTTTGTGTACTTCCATTGCTCATCCTCATCTATTAGCTCGTAGACAGGGGCTCCGTCGGATAAGGTGACGACGGTTTTTCGCTTAGTAGGACAGGTTTTACAGGTCTAGCCTTCAAAACTATGTTAAGGCTATCTGCAGGCCATTTTAATGTGGCTGGGTCTATTGAAAACGCGTATACAACATATTCCTTGTCTCCATAAGCTACAATGAAGTTTTGAGCTTTAAACACCGGTATAGGTACATCAGTATAGGCGACTCTACTGTCGGCAAACTTAAGGTTTGTTCAACCATAGTGGTGTCTCCTAATCCTCAGGACATGTACAACTGTTCCATCAAGCCCAGTCCTTTCAGAGTAGATTATCCTACTATCTTTCTCTGTGACGTTAAACAGGGTGATCCAAGCGTAGGGTAGGGGCGTCCATTGGAACCCAACACCTGTATATTCAAGTAAACCAACTGATATCTTTCGTCTAAGCTCTGTAAACCGCTGTAGAGGAGCGGTAGAGCCATTAAGAGAACCGATATTAGGGCTAGAACCTTATATCCCGTACATTTTCCCATGATTACCATTTACTTACATGTTAAAAATTTTCTTTACATTTAGTTGACAAACTTAAAATGGGGGTAATAAACCTACGGATTAGAGGGGGGCTCAGGGAACCGTATTTCATCTGTTTTTTCGGGAGGTTTATAGTATTCCACGTCTTCACCGGCTTTAAGTCTTTTAACGTATTTTAGTTCACCTGTTACTGTACACTCGTCTCCGAGTACGATTTCTTCAGCATAGATATTGGTGAACCTACATCTATCGCCAGCCTCAAGGTACCTTGCATACACTGTTTTAACATTAACCCTATCCTCGAGGTAAACTTCGTCTACCACTAGAATTCCCTTCACCGCACCTTTTTTCGATATATTAACCTCCTCTGCCCATGCACCTTTAATCGTTACTAATTTGTTTGTGTTTATTCTTTTGGCTTTTATAAACTCAGCCTCGACCCTTCCACCTACATCTATAGTTTTAGCTACAATGTTTTTCCCGGCTTCAACGGCTCCTCCAACATCAATGCTAATTGTCTTCAGATCCTTCTTAACCGTAACCCTTCCACCTACATCTATACTTTCTGCCTCAATGTCCCCTTTGCACTCTACTACCCCTCCAACATCTATTGAACCGGCTTTCAGAAACTCCTTTATTTTTAACGTGCCGCCTACATCTATGTCATATATTTCAGCAGAGCCTACCGAAACTGTTCCTCCTACGTCTATCTCGGTGATCTTCACGTGTTCCTCAGATTTAAATGAGCCTCCTACACTAGCTCTCTCTATATCTCCTTTTCTAACCAGTACTGTTCCCCCTACATTCATCCTCCTTATTTTCGCCTCTATACACGTTAGGCTTCCTCCAACATTCACATCGTCAGCTTCAAGCAGACCATTTACAGCTACTTTACCTCCAACATCTAGACTTTCTGTTTTTAAGCTTCCAGCCTTTATAGATCCACCTACACTAATGTCTTCAGCTTCCACGTTTTCGGACACTTCTAAGCGTTGATCAACTTCAATAGTTCTTGCTTTAAGGGAGCCGTAGACGTATAGACTTCCATCTTTGATCCGTATATTGCCTCTAACTGTTAAACTTCCATGTACTTCTAGGTCTCCATCCCTGACTCTAACACCTTTAGCCTCAACATCGCTCTCTATAGTGACATCGCCTTCACAGAGAATCCTGCCCTCTACAACTATTTTCTCCTTCTCCGGTACCAGTAAAGTACCGTGGCCGAGCTTGAGATCCCCTTCAACCGAACCTACCTTTATTTCTTTAACCATTTTTCATCATTTTCATAAGCTAAACTGCATTTAAAAACAAAGCTCACTACATGTGAACACGTTTTGTGATAAAAGCTTATTAATATGCTCTCGAGAAAGCTTTCTGATGTAATGAAGAGAAATAAGAGAACATTTTATGACATTTATGCGGACATATTAACTTATGTTTCCATTAGACCTGGTTGCAGGTTATCTTATATAGCGAGATATGCTAACCTACCATTAGATAGAGCTAAAACGATTTTACACTACTTGGCTAAAGCAAACCTAATATCAATGAAGGATTCGGAAGGGACAACCCTCTTCTACGTTACACAAAAGGGTTTCGAGTACCTAGAGCTCTACAAAAGAATACGTATTCTCCTGTATCCGATCATGTTCAGTAAATAATATTTTTCTTGCAGTTTGCCTGAAAAATAGGTACTAAAAGTACTTCTAAAAGATGAAATGAAGATCTACTGTGCGATACAAGTGGGTGACATGTTTCTTCAAGTTTATCGGGTAGCGGAAGGGTAGCTACCTCTTTCTTCAAAAGACTTAAAAAGGCTTGCGATGGGTTGCTACGCAGGTACATGTAATTTTACAATATTATAAGACTTCAAAAAGAGCTACAAGAAAGGGGACCGGCCCGTATCCATATTTGCTTGCTAACCCCCGTATCCTTGAGATCAATTTAGTTATCCTTTCCTTCGTTTTCTTATCTTTTATTATTTCCAGCAGCTGAAGTGTCTTCTTTCCCCAGGATTTTGAAAACTCCTCAGGACTTAACCTTCTACCAGCACGCCAGATACCACAATACATTAACCTATATCCTTTTAGAGAAATAAATTCAATAACTTCGGATGGTCTATGAACACCGAATAACTTGATTCCATATACGGCTACTCTAGCTTCGTGATAGGCTTCTTCTGCGAGTATAGCTATCTCCTCCCAGGGTTTAAGCCTAGGGAGAGAGCATTTATCAACTACTAGTAAAAGACCTTTATCAGTTAATATTCTTCGTATTCCGTCTAATAGAGAATCAGCTAATTCGGCTTCAAGTTCATGAAGAGTATTAATTAACGATACTAATTTAAAACAACGTTTTCTAAAAGGCAAAAGTTTAGCATCACCGCATACCAAAGTTACGCTCCCGGTAATCCCTCTAGCCACTTTAAGTTTTGTAAAGTCGAAGTCGACTCCCACTACTAAACCATCTAATACTTCAAGGAGTATTTTGGAACTTCCTCCTACACCGCATCCTAAATCTAATACTGGTCCCGAAACATGGGAAATTCCTAGCTTTCTCAGTATTAAGCTCAGCTCGTAAGCCATACCAGGTATATCTGTCATCGACGAGTTTATAAGCCTTTAAAATCCAACTCAGTATTAAGGGAAAATAGGGTCAACAAACATCAGTGTAGTAGTTTAGATCCAAACTTCCTTAATGTCGTTGGCTTCTTGGAATAAGGTTTGACCAGGAATTCTGGAGACTTTTCTTCTGAAGGTGTGGCTTTCTATAAAGGCTTCTGCCAAGATTCTACCTATATCGGTTAGGGAGACGCTTCTCCGTTTGCCTGAAAAACTCTTGTAGACTATTCCTTGTTTTACAAGTTCGTCTATGAGGCGACTATACCTGTTCTTGGTGGCTGGGTCTAGGGGGTCATCTCCACACCACTTTATCAAATCCTTTATTGCCTTGACTTTGCCTCCATGTTCGTAAAGCACCAGTATGATTCTGGTGGCTAAGTTTTCTTCACCCTCCCTGAATATTCCCCTCTCCCTACTAACTATATTGGGGGCTTTGATTTCAATGGGTTCAAGCCCCCTCTTATTATCTTTTTCCTGAACCCATTCCTCAAATCTGGGGGTTCCTGGAGGCGGGATGAAATCGCCTTTCTCCATAGTGGGAACCACGTATAATCGGACTC
Source organism: Thermoprotei archaeon (assembly GCA_003650675.1). Taxonomy (GTDB): domain Archaea; phylum Thermoproteota; class Thermoprotei; order Thermofilales; family B20-G17; genus B67-G16. The sequence continues at coordinate 4,920 of QMRH01000052.1, forward strand.
CCTTGTAAAGCATGGATACCATCGAGACTGTGGCCACGCATTCGGGAGGCATGTCGGTTACATCTATGTATACGCTTCTCCCTTTCTCGTTTACCTCGTGGTCTAGGAGAGCGTAAAGTCTTGAGAACACGCTTTTCTGGGATTGAGGATTAATTGGAACCGGTATAGGATTGAAGAATCCAAGTTCCCTCATAAGTTTACGCATATTATATCTTGAAACAGCTCCATATCTATCGTGTTTATTGTCGTATAGAATATAGATAGTTTCAACTCCGGTGTTCTTCATGAAATTCCTTAGCCCGTCCATGGCCATGGACGGGTGGAAGCCAGCGTAGAGCACTATTACAGCCATATTTTTCACGGTATCCCGGTAATGCTACAATATATACTGGGATGTTACTAGTATATATATTTATCTTACAGTAACTAATTTTAGCCAATGGTATCTATTTTATGTTACTATTATATAAGCAAATGGGCTAGTATAGTAACATAAAATAGATACCATTACATTCGGCCGTCATTGAGGTGCAGAAAACTTCTGGAGCCCTATTTCATGTTATTATAGTGACTTATTTATGCATTGAACGTACTTTTATCTTAGTCTCTCTGAGAGGGCTATGACATGTCCCAGGATTTAATTCAAAGTAGAATCGACTATAGGGATTTCAAAGAGGTTTTAAGAGAGCTTAAAAGGATATATTCGAAGAGAAACGTAATTGAGTATACTCTTTTAGGTGAACCCATACTCTCACCTTACCCTGTATTCAAGTTCGGCGGACGGGTAATTAGGGGATGCCGTTTAACCCCAGACAGGCTGAAGTATCTTGATCCAATTCCTCATTCAAAGCGCGTGTTGGCATTGGATGCATCCCTTAAGGTGCTTTTCAACTGTGGAGCCTTCAAGATAATTGTCTCAAAGATAGCTTGGGGGATTTGGCGGGGCTTCCAATGTGAGAGAACAGGAGTTCTCCCAGTGAAAATTAAAATTATATGGGATAAACGCGAGGCGTCTGAATGGCTCTTGAGGATAGAGCTAGAAGCTGCCTTGAAGCTGCTTTCACAAATGAGGTTCGGCGACTACCTTCTCATGGACAGGGGGCTTGCAATATCACCTATTCTAGGAAGATACGTGAAAAACCTATTCAACAGACTTGACATATTTTCCAGCGCTAAAGGCGTAGTGCTTATTGGCATCACGAAATCATCTCAACTAAAGCTCAACACCGGGGAAAGTCTGCTAGGGTATCTTACTTACCTGGCTAGACAGAGGATGAAGGACTGCGCCTGGTTCTACCATCCCATCTTTAAATCATCTACTCTTCCCTCATGGTTTATCGGAGACATGGTGGTAGCCCGTTTATCCGACGACGACGAGAATGTCTTCAGGGTAGATGTGTCACGTAGGGTTTTGAACAGACTTCCGTTGGGTAACATCATGGGAGAATTAGCGTTCATGCAGGATCCAGCCACACCGGGTTACCCGTATCCACTGAAAAGTGTTCACGATGCATCGAGGTTCACAGAGGAGGAGCTTGAAAGACTTGCCAACATTTTCCTGGAGATCCTCGAGGAAAAGGGGCTTTCACCCAACTTTACGGCAGATGTAAGGTCAACTAGTTTCAAGGAAAGGTATCTTTGGGGGATTACCTTATGAAGGTTGGTGTAGTTGTCTGGGCCGAGGGAACAATCGTAAAATTTCGTATAGCTGAAGGCATTAGGGTGGAGAGGGGACAGCTTTTAAAAGTTTATGCAAGAGATACAAAATACATTTTGAGGGTTTTTGATTTCAGGCCGGAATCCCTTCTAACACCAGCTGAAATAGCTAGACTTAGCCATAAGAGAGAAAGGGGTGAGGAGGTTGTACTCTACGACAAATCCCTTAGACTATATGACACCGCTATTGCAACCGTGATAGCTCAAGTAGAGGAAGACGGCCATGCACATGGCCCTACTTCCCTTCCACCCCTTTTCTCGAATGTAGAAACCCTAGATGAGCTGGACTTAGAGCAACTTAATCTCGACAACGGAGACCTTGCTGTAGGTTGTGTACGTATAGGTCATAAGGAGACGCAGGTGACTGTAAGGCTCAAGGGTGAAAAGGTCTTTCCCCATCATATTCTCATAAGTGGAGTAACTGGAGCTGGAAAAAGTAATCTAGGGAAAATCTTAGCCTACACTGTGATGAAAACACCTGAACCAAAATATAGTTTAATATTATTCGACACCGAAAGCGAGTATTTTCGGGGAGCTGGGCCAGGTCTCTATGGATTAGCGCATCTCCCCGAAGCGGAGACAAGACTCTTCTATATCTCCGATATAGTTGAAGAACCCACACGTATCGAATTTAAGTTCACATATAAGGGTACTGAATTTAAAAGACAGATATTTACTCATCCTCTCGAAGTATCCTATACGCGTCTTCATCCGCTAGATTTCGTGTTAACCGGAGAGTTTACCTCACCCCAGGAAGAGCTTCTGTGGTTGGCTTGGAAGCTTAAGAAAAGCGAGTGGCTCGAATTCCTGACAGAAAGTGCATCAAGCCTCATTTACAGAGCACTAGGAAAAATGGTGCATATGAACACCATAAACACGGCTAAAAGGAAGATCCGACATATGCTGGGATCCGGTGAAATCTTCAAGAAAAACGGCGTGGAAACGGATCTTTTCAATGCGATTATCGGTGCGGCTGGAAGGGGGAAGATAATTCTAGTGGACATGCCTAATGCCAGCGAGGGAGAGGAGAAACTATTGGCAGCCGCTATAGCCAGAAGAATATTTAAAACATATGAGGAGATTCGAAAGAAAGCTCCTTATGAATGGGAGAAACTGCCATATGTCATGATAATGGTTGAGGAGGCGCATAAATATCTCTCAAAGCAAAGTTTATTCAGTAGCGGTGATACCAGAGAAAACATTTTTTCAATAATAAGCAAAAGGGGGAGAAAGTATAAGGTAAGTGGCTTGTATATAACGCAAATGCCTGGAGAACTAATAGAGCCGGTTATAAGGCAGACTATGACTAAGATAATACTCTCTCTACCCACTAGACCAGATTATTTAAAAATAATAGAATACAGCCCCTACCTTGATGAAGCCGCCCAGGAGATAAAGGCTTTGGATAAGGGGGAGGCTTTGATCGTAAGCCCGGTTTCAGGATTAAGATTCGCGGTGCCAGTTAAGATCTTTTGTTACGAGAAACTGGTTGAAGAGAGACTTGAAGAGGAGTTGGTTGCAAAAAGAATACGGATACCTTCACAGCCCAAGCTTTAAATTCTTTTGTCTACCGGCTTTTCATGAGGTTAAAGACCTTAGGTAGCAGTAGCCACCCGTGTTCTATTAACCCTAAGCTTCCCTTTTCACAGTTTTTCTCTGTGAAATTCTTTAAACCATCTCCATTCATCCCTGGGATCTTAACCATTACGGGCACTGGGTCGGAGCTATGAGATTTAAGGGTCCAGGGGGTGCAGTGATCGGAGGTTACTATGAGGGCTGTATCATCGAGGTTTATTTTGTCGAAGAGTGGAGAGACGAAATATTCGTCTATTAACTCGATTGCTTTGACCTTTCGCTTGAAATCACCATCGTGTCCAGGTTCATCGGGCCCCTTGAGGTGTACGTAAACAACATCTGTTTCCCTGAGGAGCTTTAGGGTTGCCGCCAACCTCTCCTCATAGTCTTTAGCCTTATCCTTAGTTGGGGGCGGGACTTGTGCCACTTTCATGTCCAAAAGTAGCGCAATACCTTTTTCTACGGGCATTTCAACTACCGCAGAGAAAGATCGGCCAAAGACCTCTTTTATTGGTTTCACTTTTGGAAGGGTATCTCCAGAGTCTCTTAATAGTACGGCGTTAGCCTTAAGTCTACCCTCTTTTGCTCTCTTGATGTTTATGGGATGCTTATCTAAAATTTCTATAACTTTTCTCGTAAACTCGTTTACTAGGTCGGCGGCTCTTTTAGCCTCCTCACTCGAGTCAAGGGGCCTACATAAAGGAATCCTCATTTCGTAGTCCCGTACAGCCACAGAGATAACCCCTCTCTTCACATATGCGGGATCCGTGTTCGAAACGTTTCCAGATAAACGATGCTTCGTGCTTCCTATAACTACTACCGCTCTATGTCCTATCGTAGCCCTAAACCTCACGTACCCCTCATGAATAGGAAGCTTCATTCCATCGAGAACTGAAGCCAGTTCACGTCCCTCCTCGCTCGTCAAATCTCTTCCACAACGTCTATCAATGATGCTCAGGTCGACGGGGTTAACTGTAGCAAAGTTTGCTCTGAAAGCCACTTCAAAACCTTCTTTAATGCGGACACCAGCCCCTAAGGCTTCAAGAGGGCCTCTACCAGTATAATACTTATGGGGGTCGTAGCCTAAGAGAGAAAGGACAGCTGCGTCACTCTCTGGGGCTATCCCCTTTCCAATGGGGTACATTAAACCGAGACGCGATTCGGGTGTAAGACTATCTAAAGCCGGTTTATTCGCCGCTTCGAGAGCAGTTTTTTCTATAAAGCCATCTGAAGCTCCATCCAAAACCAGGTAAATCAATTTCAATGTGCTCACCTTCCCTAACTAAGTTGAGTCGAAATATAATTAGTTTCCGTCTAAACTGTTTTACAAACCGAATTATACTACCGCCCATACAGACAACTACTGAACCGCAGGCTTGGGGAAGGTTTGTGGTAGTAAAAATTAAATATGGGATAATTATCCCATATTTATAGTGTTCAAATGAAACTTAGCCTTAAAGTCTCAGTTATAGCTATGCTTACAAGCCTTTCCATATTGTTTAGGATAGCCAAAAATTTGTTCACCGTGGTTCAGTTCGTAAACTTCCCACTTTTATTTGCAATGCTGGGAGGAGCCCTTTACGGCTTTCACATCGGATTCCTTGTAGGTTTATTTTCATTTGTGGTGTCGGATTTAGTTGTAGGTCTAGGGGCATGGACGTTTATAGATGGCCTGTTAGCGGGGGTCATCGGTGGATCATGGGCCATGATAATCAAGGTCATGGATCGTGGAGGTTTCTTCCTGACGGTAGCTTATCTAAGTGTATTATTATACGACGTTTCCTCATCTGCGGGGCTTTACATGTTGTTTGGTTTACGGCCTTTAGACGCCCTCGTTTTGGGCTTTTTAGGACTTTTTTTACCTGCATATGGAGGGTATTTATTTGGTGTAGGGGTTGTTACGGAGCTAACTACATCTCTCCTCTTTCTCCTAATCTTTCGCGCACTTGAGAAAAGAGGGGTGGGCTTATGGATGAGAAAATAAAAAATATAATACTTGTCGGTGTTCTGGCTTGGGCTATTACTGCAACGTCTCTTGCAGCCTACTACTTCAACGAGTATGATAACATTAAAAGGCTGTATGAAAGCCTCTCGAAGAAGCTTATAGTCGTGAACATTGGGATAGATTACGGGAATGGGACCATAAGCTGGTTTAATGGGACATTGCTTCCAGCAGGAATAGACTTGTTGTCTGCTACAGCATCCATAGCCAAAATAGAGTATACTCATGGGATTTACGGCGCCTATGTTACTTCTATAAATGGGGTCGAAGAGAAGATTTTATCCCCTAAGGAGGGATATTCGTGGTTCTGGTTTGTCTACAACGCCACTACAGGGACGTTCGAGTACGGGCCTACAGCGGCTGATAGACACGTTCTCTCCAACGGCGAGATCGTTTTATGGAAATACGTTCACTGGAGGTTCTAGCCTTGGAGAAAAAACATCTCCTGGTTTTATCTTTAATATATTTAGAGGGTAGGATAGGTAGAAGAAGGATAAGCAGTGAACTTAAACTAGGGGAGGGCGAGGTCAGAGGTATTATTAAACACCTGAAACAACAAGAGCTCGTGGAGGTGAAACGAGGTGGTGTTTCACTTACAGAAAAGGGAATACAGGCTCTCCTGAAAATCCTTTTTACAGCGGGAGTACGTTCGATGAAATTACTTGTGGTACCAGAAATATGCGGGAAATGTCTAGGCATCGCTATCCATTTGAGAGGCGTGGGATACGGGAATATTGTAGAGACTAGGGATAGGGCTGTTAGGTGTGGAGCTGAAGGGGCTCTTTTAATGGTGTTCAGGAACGGTGTTCTTGAACTTCCCCCTAACTTAGGTAGGCTAGGTGAATATTATCCAAAGTTGGAGAAAAAATTGTTAGATATGTTCCAGCTAAGGGAGGGAGATGGCTTAGCGCTGGTTTACGCCAAAAATATGACTGGAGCATTACAAGGAGGTTTCGGTATCCTAGATCCACATCCCCTATAAACAGATATACCATTTAGAAGATAAAGTTTATAACCCGTTTTTAATTATTATAGTTGGAATAAACATGACAGAATATACGACTGTGGCTATTTTTAGGACAAGGTATCCGAGGGAGGAGGTTTTTTCTCGGTTTACAAGGTTTTTCACTGCTCTTGGATGGGATGTGAAAGCACTACATGAGACGGCGACAGCTGTCGACGGTAAGAATTTCAGTTGGGTGGTGATGATACTTTTAATAATTTTCATATGGCCTGCCGCTATTATATATTATTTGGCGGCAGATAGGCATAAGGTCGCATTGCTGGCGGAAAGTGAAGGCACATACAAGATTATAGTTTCAGGCGATAAAGCTCTTGAGGTACTCGAACAACTATATCATGAACTTAAAGCTGAAGACATAAGACTTGTACGTCCCCAGAGACCAAGGGTAAATGTCAGGGATCTATATGATAAAATACTCGACTACTATACATCGTTGTATGGAAGTGCGGCTGGACGTAGAAAGCTTAAAGAAAAGATCAACAGGCTCGTTAACACCGGTTTAACGGAAGAGGAAGCCGTAAAAAGGATCTATGAAGACACTTTCGGAACCACGGCATAGCCTATGATTAAACATAGGAATACCATTAACTTCCAATTTCAGAATCCCTGGAGGTTCCATAACTGTCCAATGAGACATCCTTCTCTTAAGCCTAACGAAACTGTTTTGACTTAGATAGGTTTTTATACTCGTTTGAGTTATTTGATTTATAGGCGTTACTGATGTCAGAGGAGTTGATTACTCCAAAGGAAGCATGTAAGATGCTGGGTGTA
>QMRH01000053.1 GCA_003650675.1 Thermoprotei archaeon
CTCTCTTTGTTCTATTGATGATGAAATTCCCGAACGAAGTAAGTGTTCTTAGGTCTATAAATTCATCAAAGAAAAGAACGATGTGAAAGCCTTTAGCACCAGAATAAAGGATGTGAATATATTCTTCTTTAATTCCTGTATCAAGTAGTTCTTCAATCAAGAAAAATGTAGGAGTAGAAGCATTATTTCTTTGAAAGGAAATACACCATGGGTCAAGTGGATTGAAGAAATAGCCTATGGACTCAATATAAGAGTCTATGTCAAAAATGAGTACCTTTGAAGCATAAGGATAAAATAGTCCTCCCAGTGTTTGTGTACCTCTGATGTGTGCTATGAGTTTCTTTGTGGTCAGGTATTTGTCCCAGTCTAAATCTTGATTGTTAGTCCTGTAGTCTGTAATCGGTGTCCCGTCTTTCTGTTCGTATATGTACTGCTGGATGTATCTGTCTCTTTTAGGAGCGTAAAGGTAAAGAATTCTATTGGCTAACGCGCCTGTTGCTGTTGTGTAATAGTATGTCTCTTTGAATGTGGGTATTTCTATTCCGTGAGCTTTTTTTACGTGCTGAGCAACTCTGTGATACTGTTCACCACATACTGGACAGGGGATTGTGAAGTTAGAGAGTTCTTCAGTAATTTTCTTTTTCTGATTATTTATCTTGTTTTCAAGGTCAGAATATGTTATAATCATTTTGGTTGTGCCTCTCGCTTGAGTCGTTTGTCTCACGAGAGGCTTGGCTTTTCCTCCTTCCGTTTAATCTTCTTGTGTTGTTTTTTTCTCTCCTCAAAATCCTTAATCTGTCTCTTCTAACTCAGAAAGATCAACGCCTTCTTTTTCCGCTACCAAAGTCAATGCTTTCTGAGATATTCTAGAAGGATTTCTCTTACCTGTTTCCCACTGAGATATAAGCGGCTGTGGCGCATCTAAAAGATCGGCAAATTTTTCTTGGGAAAGGTTAAGCTTTTTCCTGAATCTTTTGATTAACTCTTTATTCCATTCCATAAAAAATCTCCTCTTTTTATTATAGCGTCGTTATGAGAGAAATTGCAAGGAAAAAATGAGAAATGAAATTACAAAAGCTAAAACCTGCTTTATTTGGACGAATCTGCAAAACGGTAAGTAAAAGGTTGTTATGGAGTTATGATTTTACGGGATTTGGAAGGAGACCTTAATCCTGATTACTTCTCCGAGCTGTAACTTTCTTCCTGCGATTGACGTATATTCTGACACTATGCCAGAATATATAAAAGTTCCAGAATACGCAAAAATAAAGGGCGTCCACGAACGTACCATTTATCGATGGATTAAAAACAGTGACATAAATGCCAGAACAATCGATGGAGTGTTGCATGTAGAAGTCGATGATAACAGCTTTCTCGATAATTCAAAAGTTGTCCTACTTTTGTCAGAGAATAGTCAATTGAGGAAAGATATTGAATTTCTGAAAGTCAGATTAGAGCAGGCACAAGATACGATTGACAATCTGTCAGAAGAACGTCAGAGAGCACAGGAGAGGTCGGACACAATAATTTTACATCTCACCCGACAGTTGGAAACAAAACAGAAACAAATTGAAGATCTTCGTGAACGTTCTTTGTGGAGGAGGTTTAAGGTGGCTTTGGGGTTTGGGTGACCGAAAAGGATCTGATCTTTCCCGCTCCAATGATTACACCAACCAATCCAGGGAGAAATCCGAGGAAGCTAACAAGAACTGCTGTAACGACAAACGGCAGTATCTTATACGAGTTCTGTAATGAATCTTTCATATTCTTCAACTATCTTATCCCAACTATATTTCTCCGCTGAAGTTCTGGCATATCTACTTTGTGCTTTTCTTAGATTCTCATCTGTCAATAACTGAATAGTCCGTTCAGTCATTTCTGCTTCGTTTTTGCAGATGAACCCGTTCTTTCCATTTTTGATTAGCTCTGTTGCTGCATTGTTCGGGTGGGCAAGGACAACAACAGGCAATCCAGATGCATTAGCTTCTATCACTACTATCCCAAATCCTTCCCTTACAGATGGAAATACGAAGATCTTTGATGACTTCATGTATGGATATACATCATCTACGAATCCAAGAAACCTAATTTTATCGGATACTCTCCGCTCATTTGCAACTCTCTCAAGATGTCGCTTGAAAGGTCCATCTCCTATGATGCCGCAGAGGACGTTTTCAATCTCTATTTCAGCTACAATTCGTATGAGCATCTCTACGTTCTTCTCAGGTATCAGTCTGCCTACGAACAGGATGTCGAACTGTTCCAAAGATGGCTTTGTTCTCTCAATTCTCTCTATGTCCACACCCAGTGGGATGAGGGTGATGGGTTTATCGCTTATCCTTTGTAATCGAGATGCCGTCTTATATGAGCCAGCGATGTTGTAGTTTGAGAATTTCGCTGTGAGTTTCTCTATAAGCTTTCCGAAGAATCCTTTCCATCCGAGATAACGATACCAGTAGTTTCCCCACACCTCATGCCATGTGATGACAAGCGGTTTTTTTTTGATGAAGCAGTATAGCTTACAAGCGAGGGATGGTATGTAGGGTATGTTCTGGCAGTCAAGGATGTCAGGGGCTTGTTTGAACAGGGCGAAAAGGAGAAGGATTGAGAAATGGATGGCTGGGTAGATTCTCCTTTTGCCTGAAGGGGAGTAGAGGTTGAAAGGTCTGCATATTCCGTGATAGGTGATGTTGGATTCCTTTTTGAGCTTCTCGCCGTTCCAGAATTTCATGGTGAAAATATGGATTTGGCGGGTGCGATTGAGGCGGCGTGTCATCTCGAATATGCGTTTCTCCACCCCACCTTTGGTGTATGGATAGATACAGTCGTAGATGATAGCGAAGGTCATGTTAATTAGCGGAAGATAGCTTATGGAGGAGAAAATACTCCATACATCTTCTCTTTAATACTACAATGTCATTTGTTATCTATTGATTCTGCTTTAACAGTAAACAGATTGGAAGATTTTTCAACCGTACAAATGGTTATTTCACATTTTCCTGATGCCCAGGATACTGAGGAAGAACAATTTCGACAGAGGCATCAGTTGACCCGTTGTCTGCGACAATGATCTCGCCCTTGACGTCCATCTGTTTGAGGGCAACACAGGTCTTCTCGATACAGGTAGCAACCGTGGCTTCTTCATTAAGACAGGGCATGACAATCGACACCTCAATCTCATCGATACCCAAAAATTTGTCTGGCTTTCGGTTCTGGTCGTTTTCGGATGGTTCAGATTGATGTTTCATAATTTCTTTAAGTCAGCTTTCCTAAAAGTTCATCTCTCCTCGTTGCCATGATTTCCTCAGTTCTTCTGGAAATTTTGTTGCTAAATATTCTTTCCGTTGATTTATCTCTGAAGGATATTCAATCTTCCAAAGTCGCAGTCCATCGATCTCACAAGGTAGAATTGAGTTTGTATCGTATACAAGAGAAAAGCCAGGAATGTCTTCTTGGAAAAGATATAGCCGTACAGCCAGAAGATTTCTCGCTTTCTCAGAGATATATAAGAGTTTATTCTTATCGTCCTTACTTGGAAGGACAATGATTGAACCGGGAATACCATCATTAGTCTCGATAATATGTTCTTTGAAGCGAAACTCTCTGGGGGGCTTTGAGAAAGGTTGGTCTCCTGCAATCCCATGGATTACAGTGCTCCAACGCTTCCGTGACTTGTCGCTAACAATGGACACTTGCCTGATAGACCACTTCCCAGGCGGGTACTCCTGACCATCTAATGTCAATGTATCCGTTGTGTTAAAAGGCTGGGGAAGAAAGTGCGTTACCATTTCTTCTGTGGATATTTTTTTACCTTTCACTGGTCTGAGTGGAACGAAGGTCGCGAGTCGATCAAACGAAGCGTCCGAACCATTGTATGTGATCACGATAAGACCGTACAAATCTAACGTCGTAATCAGCAGATAAGAAGCGTTATGCGCATATAGGAATTCCAAAGCTTCTTTCCCAGACTGAGCTGCGAAAACATGACGCGCCATTAAATGGATCCAGTACGGTATCCATTGGTCTTCATCGATGATTGTCGCCCTTTTGCTCAACCAGTTTATGATACTTCCAAATCCCCACCATGCCGCTATAACAGCATCTTGGTCAGTATAATCTGCTATTTCAGCGACTCCGTTCTGTGGTCCCAGAGGCCCCATCTGGCTTGCCTTATCTATACTTGTATGTAGTAATCCTTTCTGAAATGTATCCGAACTAATCACCAGTATGAGAGCTAAAGCGATGCCAAGAGCAGCAGCTCGATTTCGATATTTGATTTGGTGTCGCTGTAGAGCAATCATGAGAAAGATTGTCAAGCCTACCTCGATGAAGAAAATGCAAAAGATGAGCCACTGTGAAAGATTTGTCCATAGAGAATAACGGAAGCCGACATAGAACTCTGAGAAGATGATGATTACCAGGAGACAGACTTCTGCTGATAAATTCGCTTGTTTGTTTGTAAGACTTCGAATGATCTCTATAATGAAATAGCTAACTGCAACGATAATGACAGGATCAAGGAAGAAAATAAATCGTTTGGCCTGACGTGAGCTAGCAAATGCGATGAAAAGCCAAATGAGCACCCATAGAATCTTATCATGATTTGCAGAAGTAACTTGTTCTTTCGACCCTCTTCCCAGTATATAGGATATAAAAAGGGCTATTCCTCCAATCACAAGGGACAAATAGTAAATAGGATTCGCTATCTTTTCGGGTGGAAACAGAGATACCATCGAACCGCATAAAACGATTTCAAAGCCTACCAAAGCAAGAACGAAATTGGCTGTTTCGTGCGCAAAGAAACGATAAGATAAAAGGACGTTCCCGAAGATAGCGGTAATGATAATGAGATAATAGCTCCTTACCAGTGACTCTCCTTCTAAACTCTGAAGTTCCATTACTGTGCGCATCAACCGATCTCTGCCTAAAGGGGAAATAAAGTTGTCGAAAATTAGCTGTAGAGTCTCACCGAATTTTGCTGATTGTACAACAACAAGCACGAGCAATACCAAAAATTCTGCCAAGCTTCCCAAAGCAATGCTCACAACTCCTTTTGGAATACGACGCTTGCCTGTAATCATCCTAGCCCAGTGCGAATTCTTCCGTAGACTCAAAAATATCAAAGATGACAGCCATACAAAGGTAGGAAAGGTAATAGCAACGAACGCATAAGGCAACAGTAAGTTTTGATATGAGCTGGTTAATATAAGTGCTATTGATATGAGGCAGACCAACCAGATGGTGTATATTAAAACATCACGGTGTTCTAAGCGATTGCGTAGTATCTTGAAACCGAGAAAGCAAGCAATGATCGCATTAGTTAGCCCACATCCATTCCACGTAAGCGCAAATATTCCGGCTATTATCCCGGAAATAAAAGCGTAAACAACCCCCTTTAAGTGTAGATTACTAATTGCTAATATGTAAAAATAGATTACTGCTATCCACAGAAGCAGGCAGAAAGAGTCTCTATCCGCATTGCCTGCACAAGATCTATGGAGGGCCATGGACGGGAAGACTGCCAGCAGGTTGACGGCAAGGAGCGCTACAGAAGCATCAAAGATATGCTTCCAAAGCAGGTACAAAAACAAGAGGGAAGCAAGATAGCATATCAGTCCTGAGTAACAAGCTACTTGATAAATAGTCAGTTCAGAATAAATGGTACGAAGGAGGCGGTAACTACCTGCAATCATATTAGGCCATAAGGTGAGGATAGTTGAAAGATCTCTCCCCAAAGGGTTCCATCGCATCCGATCTATCTTAGGTAACCGCCCATAGGACGCTATTATGTCTGCCTGACGGAGGAAGCGATAAGAATCTGTACCCAGCAGATATTTTTTCCCCAATATGGGGACATTGGAATTTCGGATAGAAAAAGCCAAAAGCAGCGAGCATACAAGTAGCACCAGAATAGTGATTCGATAGAATGCTTTCTTCTTGATGGAATTCCACATGGAGTCACTCTTTGCAAGGACGGAGGGTGTATCTATTTCTGTTTCAAGAAGTTTCACGCTATTCTCTCTATTGAACTGTTTGAACTTTCTTCTCACCACTTTCTCCTGAAAGCACTTTGAGACTATCCTCTATAACCGCATAAACTGGAATCCGGATGGGGTGTTGTTCAGCATTTGTGAAAACTCGAATCTCCCCGCGCAAAATCTCCTTGACTTTTTCTGGATACAACCGCACCTGAACAGTCATAGATGTTTGATATGTGTTTGGTGGATCCTTAATTTTAATTGCCAGAGCTTTGGGAGAATCAATTTTCAACACTTTGAAGGGCATCTCACTTCGTAGCGTGAAGTCCGTAACAGGATTTTCCGCTTTTGCGACTGTTTTATAGAATAAGACTTCAGGACTAACCTGCACGCGACCAACCACTTGGGCAATAACGGGTAAAATTATCGTGCGATAATCTGGCAAGATGACAGTGAGAACAGTGGAAAAAAATCTCTCGGTATCTATGGGTCCAAGCTTGATCTTTAGCTCAAATTCTGACGAACCGACACGCTCTATCTTGCATTTCACAACATCTGACTGAGCCGGGGCCAATTGGACTGCTTTGGGCTCGACAGGCGCATTGATGCTCAATCTGATAGACTTTTCGTGGACAGTGTTCGTATAGATTTCACCAAAATCGCAAATTGGATGCGAGAATTCTGCATAAGGTTTGATAACCGCCAAAACTGATAAATAAATATGCGGCTCTTGCAAGCTATCTGTGACAATGTGAACACTCCCTTTTGATCGAGCTTTTGCAGGATTAGCTTTTATGGTAAATGTTCCGATTTCACCAGGTGCAAGCTGTTCGGGATATTGTATCACAGAATAGCCGCAACTGCTATCAACACGCCGGATGACAAGCTTCTTTCGTCCGATATTGCGTCCTTTGATTACTTTCGTCACCGGTTCACTCTTCCATGCCGGGATCTCTCCAAACTCTAAGGTTCCACTATCGAAGGCAAGTCTACCTGTCGGACGGTCTTGTCTATTTACTATCATAAAGAGCAGGAAAGCGCAAACGACCATCGGCAGAAAAATCAGATTAATGATTCGTGTCAGTCGCATAGTTGCCTCCCGAAAGTGTATCTTTTCGCACGAAGGAGTCTATTCCATACCCGCCTGAATCAGTGCTTGCTACAAACAAACACACTACCAACAGAACCAAGTCGATAAATACTTCCTTCCAACTTAAATCAGCGTCCCAGTGGAATAGATCAAAGAGGATATTTTCACATCCACAGTCATCTAAAGGGAGGGCTCGCCATAATGCCAGGGTTAGAACACAGATAAAAATTCCGAAAAGGCCAACGGATAGGATTGATGCCCCTCGCGAAAAGTATCCTAAAATCAGCGCTGAGCCCAAAGTGATCTCTGATGCGAGGATGCAATAGCTTGCAATACGGACAAGTGGCATTGGCACAATGTCGTACAATGCCACCTGTGTCACAAATACACTAAAGTCTGCTACTTTTGTCATCCCCGCACTTAGGAGTATAATCCCCGTGAAAATCCTGACAAAAGTCACAGCGATTCTTTTGATGGTTGCACTGTTTTTTGCAACGGGTATCCGAATTGTCGCCATCCTTCAATTCCTCGATGAAAAATCTGGACATTAGTATATCCATGCCGTTGAAGTTTTCTTAACAGTAAGTAGCCGATGGGGCATTCGGCTGAACTGCAATAGACGATTAACCGTGTATTTTTATCTTCAGGCAACAGCGCTAATCTTTTCTTCACTTTTCCGACAGGAACGCTCATTGCACCAGGAATATGTCCTCGTTTGAAAGCAGCATTTGAACGTCCATCCACAAACACAGCTTCATCTTTTTTCCAGACTTGATACACCTCTGGAAAGTCCACAACTACTTCTTTTATTTGCGAATTTCTGGACAGCATTCCTGCTTCATCAAATCCCCAAAGGCAAAGAGTACCGACGAAAATCCAAAAGCTGACTACTAAAACTTCTTTTTTGACGATGCGAAATAGTTTGGTAAGTCGGTTCCTAAAAGCGTGTAGATTCATTTTTCATATTTCCCCACGTCGTCGCTAACTTTCTCCTTGCATTCACCGCCAGATTAGGTCCTGAAATCATAAAGTCATCCATCACTCCATGAAAATCGCCAACATCATCAAATCCTTTTGCATAGATCCCGACTAACTCTATTTTTTCGATTCTTTGCACATTTAGTAATTCTTTTGCCCACTTTGGATAGCCTTCATCTACAAACTGCAATAACAACGTATCCTGGGAGAAAAGTCGAAACCTGCCTGACTCAAAAGTGATTTTCATGGGTTGTCCAAAAGGGATGGTCGGGTAGTCTCTATGTAAATCTTCTCTGCCTAATGGATTTACTACTCCAGAAGGTACCAAGTATGATGGAAAAGCTCTGTCTCTTGTGAAAACATAAAACTGACCAATATCAGGACCGCCTTCAGGATGTATGCCAAGAGCAATTCCAAAAGAAGAAGTCCATTGAACTCCGCCCACGATGGTTACTTCAACGGTTAACTTAGATGAAGAGATAGGAAAAGCAGTCAATTGAAGAAAATCATTAATTGAACATAAATCGCGTCTATCGGGCGGATGTGGTTCTACATGTATCGTAACGTCAAGAACGCCATTCTCGCTTTTCCAGACTGAGCTCCAGGTTTTGTCTTTGACTTGATCGGCAGGATGCGTCCATCCATTAAGATTTCCATCGTTAAAGTCGTCCTTCCATGTTCCAGCGATTGAAAAATAAGAGAAATTCAATACTAAAATGAAGAGACACGAGGCGAAAGTGAAAGCTTTTATAAACTTTTGTAGCGTAAACATAATAATATAGAGTGTCCTTTCTATATAATATCTCGTCTACGGTCTTTTTAACCTACCCCATGCAACGGCTATCTTCCCTTTCGGGTGGACCGCATAGGGTGGTCCATCTGGGATTCCCGGTCCTGAAATCACAAAGTTATCCATCACTCCATGAATCTCATTACGAATACTCCACGCGAAAATCCCAACTAACTCTATCTTGGGATAGTTTTCATCCACAAACTCCAATAACAAGGTATCCTGGGAGAAGACCCGAAAAATCCCGGATTCAAACACGACTTTCATGCATTGTCCAGAAGGTATGCATGGGTACCGTTTCTGATCGCCGGCTCCAAAATCTAATAGGTTGAATCTTCCATCAGGTGCTATGGATAATCCAAAAGATGAAGTTCTCGTGAAGGTATGGAACTGACCAATATAAGTACCATCTTCAATGGGTATGCCAAGAGCCATTCCAAAAGAATCAGTTGATCCTTCCTCAAGTAGGATAGTCACTTCAACGGTTAAACTGGATGAGGAAATAGGAAAAGCTGTCAACTGAAGAAAGTCAATATTAGAGGAATCAGAATGTATTATCACATCAAGAACACCGTCTTGACTTTTCCAGGTTGAATGCCAGTTTTTGTCTTTGACTTTATCCGAGGGACGCGTCCATCCATCAAGCATTCCATCGTTAAAATCGTCCTTCCATGTTCCAGCATTTGAAAAATGAGAGAAATTCAATACTAAAATGAAGAGACACGAGGCGAAAGTGAAAGCTTTTATAAACTTTTGTAGCGTAAACATAACAATATTGTCCTTTCTATATAATATCTCGTCTACGGTCTTTTTAACCCACCCCATGCAACAGCTACCTTACCTTTCGTGTGTACTCCATAGGGGTGGATTCCCGGCCCTGAAATTTCAAAGCTGTCTACTACAACATGAAACATATCGTCGCCTCTCGCAATGAGAGCAACCACAGTAATCTGTTGAAAGTTATTATCTTCAAATTTTGCAATCTGTTCGCCTTCGGAGAAGAGTTCAAAGTGACCTCTATCGAAGTGAACATCTATTTGTCGAATCTCCAATTGTATATTCGGACTTTTGTCTGGAAATGCTATTGGCCCATCTATCCTTCTGAGGTAAAATTGATAACAGGTTCTTAATAGACTTAGATTTCTATTCCATTCGAAACGTCTGCCTAGGAGAATACCAAAGAATGTTGGAAGAGGTGAGGAAGGATGAACTGTATATATCACACGAAAACGCTCTTCTTCAATTGGAAAAGCAGTGAGTTCCAATATGTGTGTAGAAAGCGCTACACGAGGCTCATTTTTTATCGTCACATCTAAGACACCATCTTTGACTTGCCAATTCGATGTTCCGCCTGATGATTCTACTATTGTCCAACCATCGAGATTATCATCATCGAATTCATCTATCCATGTTCCAGCATGGGAACTACCGTAAAGAAAGAATAGCGTCATCATAGCTGAGATTAAAAGAATGATAAAGTTTACTAAAATTGGTTTCATGAGCTCACCTCGTAAAAGCTATCCAAAAAGTCCAGTGACCTGGAAGAAAAGATTTGGGATGTTGGAGCAAGTATTCCAACCGCTCCCACATCTCACGAAGAATCTAATGATTCACGCCGAGTGGGTGATGAAGATACTCAGTTAAACGTCCATCCAGCCTTAGAACGGCCATCCAGTAGTAGGCAGATCATCCCAGTCTTTACAAGGGAAATTTTGCCCAGAGACGTCTCCTTGTTTTATCATAGGATCACCCGTGGCACTGCAGTTCTCACTCCAATCTTCATTATCGTCCCAATCTAACCACGCCCCGGTGTCGCAATCTCGTTTCCAATTGCCCTCCTGATGATAATTTGGGCAAATCGTATCAGCATCATCGTCGACCGTATATTTTAGCCAATCATTGGTCATGTCTATAACCCACCCGTAAGAGCTATTGTATTCTTTGGTTTTTGTTTCATAGCCTTCCCACCACCCGGACTCGTTAGCTTGTGGAGTGGTAAGTCTCCGAAACCAACAGTAGGTCGGGGTATTGTCAAAGTACCACTCTTGGGGATCATTACTCCATTTAATCTTCTCTTCGGCTTCCCTATACCAGAAATATGCTTCTTCATGTGTCTCATTAACACCTTTGTATTGGTTGTCGTCGGGACACATCTCATAATAGTGTAAAGTTTCGTGATTATTCCATACTTCCTTAATTGCGTTTTCACAGTCAGGAGTGCTAAAAACTTCGTAGGCGCTGTATATATAGGGAATGAAAAAGCTCAATGTTAAAACAAACACTGGCACCAAAGTCGCCAGCAGTAAGCCTGTGTTTTTTCGAAATAACATTTTTAAGTCCTCCTAAAAAAAGTTAGAAAAAGATAGTTTGTTGAAAAAATTTCACATTTTCTTGACGTCGTTGTTGAGCAGAAAGAGTTTGAAAAAGTAAATCCGTTCTGCTTTTATCAAAGTCAATCAATCCCCCCTTCCTACATAAATAATATAATCGGCATCTTTACTGGCAAAAACATCTATTCGTTTCGAGATGAGCTTCTTTCCAGAAGATGCCGGATTCTTTTCAACATCCATACAACCGATTTGTAGCGTGTAACGATTTCCTTCCATCACATTCTTGAATTCAAATCTGCCTTGCTCATCTGTACTGACTTCAAACCTTCGAAAACTTGCTGTCAGATCGTATGGCTCCAACTCCCAAGGATACCAGGAACGACGAACCAATGCCTCCCTTATCGGTTCCTTAGAATCCGCCCATAATACCTGTCCGTGAAGATGAGCTGATGATGGTTTCACAAAGAGATTTATTTCCTTATCACCAGAGATGAGATCGACCGTGATACCACTTGCTCTTAATCCATCACCCACGACGTAAAGTCTATACTTTGCTCCAGAGAGGCCTTCTATACTGAACGAACCGTTGGTACGCTTAAAGCGTCTTGAAACCAACGGTTTCCGCGTCTCGAAGAAGCTATCAATCCCCTGTTCCATAGACATATTAGAAGGAAACAACTTGACTTTGAAATCGTCATCTTGAGAAATATCAGGTGGCATAAATACGTATCCTCTAATTGAAGCGCTCCTTTTATGCTCCAAAACAAATCGTAGCTTTTC
>QMRH01000054.1 GCA_003650675.1 Thermoprotei archaeon
ATATGACTAAGGGAACCTATGAACCTCTTCCAAGAACCACTGTAGTACTCATGTTCTTCCAGGGTGTGTTGCTCCAACAGCCTCTGGGACCATACATTAGACACTACATTATAGTCACCTCCGACGATAAAGGCGAATTCATGGTTCCAGTGGTGGTTCCAGGCGGAGCCTACACGCCTCTTGCATATAAGGATGATCCATCAGAAGGACCTGTAGACTACGTGGTCGACTTCGGAGAATATGGTACGGTCAGAGAAACTATAGCAGTATCCCCACAGCCAGAAACATATGCTGAAATCTCGCTGTTCCCAGCCGGGAGTCTAGTTGTATTCGATGTAATCGACCCTGAAACATTCTCCCCCACTGATGAAATGGGGATACTTATAATCGACCACTACTCACAAAACTTTGCTAGGTTCTTTAGCATGTTACCGGAGTTCGTGGCATTCATACCGCACCCCAACTACATAACCGGTGTTGTACAAATCTTCGTTAACCCCGAACTGGCCAACACACCGCGCTTCGATGTAATATTCTCTCTCGGCGGAACAAGATGGTACTCCCTTATTTTAACTAACAAGAATAGAGGATTCTACGTCGAACCCCCTGAGCAAGTCATATTAAACATGACGGTCTTAAAGGCCGTTATAAACTACGAAATAGTAAACTATGAGAGGTTCCCTAAGGCCAAAAACACCAAACTTTTCGTCGATGTGGCAGAAAGGTTCCTGGAAAGTGCTGAGGAACACTTTATGAGTGCAAAGGAGTTTCTTAGAGAAAAGAGGTACTATGAGGCTAGAGGCAGAGCTTTAATGGCGTTTGCTTTACAGCGTCAAGCCTACATAAACTTAAGATTACTAATCTTCGATGCATCATACAGTTCTGTATTCTTCCTCCTTCTCTCACTTCCCTTTGCATTTCTCTTTGAAAGGCTCTTATTTGAATTCGAAGATACGAGGAAAAGAGTTGTAACAGTACTGGTAATATTCGCAACAATATCTCTCTTCATGTACTATAATCATCCAGGATTCGCCATGCTTACAAACGTCCCTCTCATAGCCATAGGTTTCATAATGATGATTTTAACTATATTCCCGTTAATAGTTACCTTAAGCCATGCTGGTTCAGCCCTCAAGGAACTGCGTATAAAGTTCATAGGCAAGCACTATGCTGAAATAGACAAGTTCAGTGCATTGTTCCTCTCCACCTCGCTAGGAATAAGGAACCTGCGTAGAAGAAAGTTGAGGACGACGCTTGTAATATTGTCTGTAACTGTTTCAACCATGGCCTTCGTATCCATGATATCGCTGTTCAGCGCCACCCATGTGGCAGTGTTAAGCCACTATGAAATGGATTCCGGCTACCAAGGGATATTGATAAGACAAACTATACCATCCAGATTCCTTCCTCCACTGTTGGCTGAACAATTAAAGTCCATCTACAGAAACGACCTTGAGGCTGTCCTGCCATTCTACGTGTACTATCCTCTCGGCGAGCGTGTTCCGATCAAAATAAACATCACCACACACGAGATTATAGGCCCGATAGCTATCATAGGATTGAACCCCGAGGACTTTAAATATCTGCCTGGGTTAAGCGACGAAGAGTTGCTTAGCGAGATGATAGAGAAGGGTCCAGGACCACTATTCCTTACATCCGAGAATCCGGTGTGCATTGTACCGGAGACCTTGGCTAAACAACTTGGTGTTGAGATAGGAGATGAGCTGAATATTCTAGGCATAAGGGTGACGGTTGTTGGAATATTCAGGGATAAGGCTGAGAAAATGTACTTAGAATACGTTAAAGACCTAGACAACTTCCCTATAATATCGCTTGCACGTGAACAGGAAGCTGGAGGCAGAATAACGATCAGAGCTCTCAACCCTGCCTCACCAACAGAAGTTATAATCATGCCAAGCGGCTTGGTAAAGAAGCTCGGAGGAGGAGTTTTCGGGATAAGACTTGTAGTGAAGAACCCTGAGCGCGGCAAACAGATAGCAGAGGAGCTTGCGGCTCTCTTCAACTACTACATATACTATGCTGAGAAAACGCCTGAAGGAAAGTACCACGTAAGGCAGTACGCTTCCGTGAGTACGCAGCAGGTTGTTGGACAGGAAGCCGTAATGCCAGCCATAATCCTGTTATCCACAATATTGAGCTCGATTCTCGGGGCTGTACACGAGAGGAAGAGGGAGATCGGTATACTTAGCTCCGTCGGTTTGTCTCCACTCCACGTTGCAGGCGTCTTCCTCATGGAGTTCATAATCGTCGCAATAGTAAGCAGTTTCATAGGATATATGCTGGGCATCTCCATACCCACCGTGGTTAACATATTCCTCCCGCCAGGAGAACAGCTCGCAATAAACGCTGGCTCCCTCTGGGTGGTTCTAGCGGTAGCCCTCGCCATAGGTGTCACCATAGCGGCTACAATCTATCCAGTCCACTATGCATCAAAGCTTGTAACTCCATCTCTGGAAAGAAAGTGGAAACTCGAGGCCCAGTCCATTAGAAGAGGAGACACATTCATAGTAAACCTGCCCTTTGTAATCAAGAAAGAAGAGATCGATGGTGCCCTTCAGTATATTATGGAGTACCTCAATATATTCAGAGGCGAAGAAGGACCATTTATGATAGAGGACATAGATTATGAGGAAAAGGACACAGCGGAAGGCAGGCTTAAATCCATTAACATGAGGATAAAAGTTAAACCCTTCGACTGGAACGTGGTTATGACATCCCAGCTCCAGGTTAACGTCACAGAAAAAACCAGTACTTGGTCCCTTATAGCCACAAGACTAAGCGGAACAGAACACATATGGATAAGGGGCGTACGAAAATTAACCGATATCGTGAGAAAACAGCTCCTCTTCTGGAGATCTCTTTCACCGAGTGAGCGTGAAGAGTACATAAAGAAGGCGCTTAGACGCCGAGAAAAAGTACAGTGATTTTTTCCTTATTGTTTTTCGTTTCCGAAATGTGAAAATTTTATAATAAAGGTATCTATATTAAAGTGACATGACATATGAGATTGACAAAAGATCATTTATCGCCTTAACTAAAAGGATATTTAGTGATTTGGTTCAACATATCTACCTGTAGTTTTCTACCACTTGGAGAACGCTCTTAAAGAAGATCCTATTAAGGTATTGGAGGAGGATCCAGCAAGATTTTTCAGTGCATATGAAGAGGTGTTTGGATCTTTCTCTTTAAAAGTCTTCTCTAGTAAACTTGTAGCAGATTTAGAGAAAACACTTAGAATTCATGTAGATCCACATGACATGTACGTCCTACTTCATAATAATAAACTCTTATACGCTTTTCTTGAAAGCGGTAAAACAGGGCCTATAGAAGTAGAGGAGATGGCTTAGGAAGAGAGTTATACAGCTCAATTAAATATGAAGAGGAGATTTCTAAATTATATAGACTGCTTTACGAGAGATATAGTAACGTCGTACATGCCTTTATTTTCCTAGTAATTTCAGAGGAGTCTTAGATGCATAGCAATATATTCGTTTGGTTAGCCGTTTTCTCCACGTACCGTTAAAGGAGAATACTCTGGCAGGGGATAAAAATACCGGTACATTGATGAATCCATTAGCGGCATTAAAGAAAAGGTTTTAGAAAGCGATAAAATCGATATCCCCCTTTCTTAGAAAACTAGTTCCCAAGTTAATAAGAATCGAAGAGCTATGGAATTCAGGCATTTACAAAAATGGTGCCGGGAAGCCTCCTGCTTTAGTGGGGGTGAGTGGCATCGGGTATACTTAAGTAATGGCGTACCATGAATAAGGGGTGGAGCCATAATCCCGAGTCCCTCTCGGAGGGGTAGGGATGACGGGCTGGTGGCACAGCCCCCTGCCCCTAAGGTGGGATGAAGTGGGAGCCTAAAAAGGGCAATGAACACCCTAAAAGCAAAAATCCTCCACTTAAAAAGGGGAGGGTTAATTGGGCTAAATACTTATCCTCCAACATTTAAGGATAAAAGTCAGTTAATACAAACGGTCCTAGACTTTCTCAAAGGCGAAGAAATGGAACATGTAAGGTTACTGAAGAAGATTTCAGCGACTCCTCCAAGATAATCCAACAATATTGCTCTAGAACAGCCAAGTTCTCTGAAATAAGTCTATATGGATAAAACAAAAATATACAGTACTAGTAATATAACCATTATTAACCCTATAACTAAAGACCATTTAGCTGCTTCTCTGTCAGTTCCGAAAACTATTGGTATAGGTCCGATGAACAATACTCCCCCAGCTTTAACTTCCCCTCTTTCTTTTTCTACACTTGGTTTTCCAGCTAAGATTATACTTATAATCTCAAGTATAAAGCCGAGTACGATAAAAAACGTACCCACAATTATTAATATTAATCCAAAACCCATGTAGAGTCTCCACAATCATGGAAAAACAGTATCTTAAAATATTTTCCGCTGGAACCGCACACCGGAAAATATTTCCATCCCTGTAAAAGATTATTAAACAGATAGTATATTGAAGATAGTTTTATACCTTACTGGAACACTAATTGATTGGGGAGTTTTGTGGAAATAGCTTTTGCCACAGGATTAGACAGGAAGTCAGGGGTCATGAGGGTTTTAAATCTGCTGGGACAAAGCCTAGAAGAAAAATTAAGAAGAAGCAGAAAAATCCTTATAAAACCAAACTTTGTCTCTGTCTGGAGCCCAGGGTGTGCTACACATCCCGACGCTGTGGAGGCTATTTTGGAGTATATTTATTCCAAATTCACCCCCAGAAAGATAATTCTGGGTGAAGGTTCAGCAATGGGTGATTTTAAGACAGGTCTAGAGAATTACGGTTACATGGATATTATAGATAAGTATGATGTAGAACTTGTAGACTTGAACGAAGACGACCACGTGGATCTGAAAATATACGATAGTAGCCTATCTAAGAGTTTGAAAATCCCTGTAGCAAAAACCGTGGTAGACTCCGATTTTAGGATCTCCATATGCAGACCCAAAACCCACGATACTGTGATAGTAACCTTATCCATTAAAAATATCGTTATGGGGGCTGTCCAAAAACCATTTAAATCCAAGGTTCACCAAGGATATGCTGCTATAAATCTATCCATAGCTGAATTGGCGGAAACTCTTATGCCTCACCTCTCTGTGATCGACGGGGTCGAGGGAATGGAGGGCGACGGTCCCGTTAGCGGAGAAATAGTTAAATGGGGTGTTTTTCTGGCTGGCTTAAACGCTCTGGAAGTTGATGTTTTAACTACATGGCTTATGGGCTTTAACCCGAGGGAGATTGGGTATCTATATGTTCTTGCTAACAAAGGTTATGGTACACTAGAAGTTCCGAAACTTTTGTCAGAAGTCATCGGGGAAAAACCTGAGAAGTATAGGCGTAAGTTTAAACCCCACAGAAGCTACATATATCAGCTTTCATGGAGGGATAGCCTTGAAAAAACGGGTTACTAGGGATTATTCAGAGAAAATTCTAAAGAAGGCTGAACTACTGATAAAGGAGGGTAGAGTGATCAGAATAAACCAAAACTTCTTCTACATTATAGGAGACCATGGAAAATACTTTGTTGAAGTAAGGGAAGCCAATATACGTTGCACCTGCCCAGGATTCAGGAATAGGGGATTCTGTTCTCACAGTATAGCAGTTCTGCTTACCGTGTTACGTGAAGACTATGCTAAGACCCTTGACGAAGCAATGAAAAAGAGGCTTCAAAGAAACCTTGAAATGATAAAACGCGGGGAGATACCGAGATAGGTGGTTAATCTGACGAACTTTAGCGAGAGAAAGGTAGTAATGAATATTTTAAAGCATTTAGATAGACGAGGAGAACTACCCTTAGGTGACGATATAGCAGATTTCAATCTAAAAAACTTACGAATAGGATTAAAAATCGACGGCTTTTCGGCATATAACTCTAAACTCCCTTGGTCAAAGTGGAGCGATTTAGGATGGAAAGCTGTAACAGCTACAGTAAGCGATTGTATAGTTAAGGGATCACGTCCCATAGCTTTAGTGGCTTCTATAGGGTCTCCGACGAAAGAAGGCCAGCAAATAATAGAAGATATGGTCGAGGGAATAGTCGAAGCATGCAGATATTATAATGTCCCGTATCTCGGTGGGGATACTAATGCCTCAAAGGAGGATGTTTGGATCGACGTAGCTGTGATAAGTGTCTTTGAAACTAAACCTCTACCACGTAATGGGGCGCGTCCAGGGAACATTGTGCTGGCGACAGGAGAATACGGTTTAACGGGTTCAGCTTTCCACGCGTACTATGCTAATTTAACCCATATAATGGAGAATTATCCTAGGATGCTGGAGTATTCCGCTAGACCGAGGGCTTCCCTCAATCTTCTAGAGGTATTAAAGTCTAATCGTGACTGTTTCACCGCCTCAATGGACGTAAGCGATGGCTTAGCCTTTACTCTAGGCGAGGTAGCAAAAGCATCAAAAGTAGATATATATGTTGATAAGGTTCTCCTTCCAAGGGAAGTATACAGTTATTCGGAGAAGGCCGGTATAAACCCTTTCTCCCTAGCCTTCTATGGAGGCGAAGAATACGGTGCAGTGCTTGCCGTTAAGGAAAAATGTTTAAACCATGTAATAAGTGAATTGGAAAGGCGGGGGATAAAGGTGTCGGTCTATGGAAAGGTCAGAAAGGGAGAAGGACAGGTATGGTTCAAGGGGAAAACCCTAACTTGCATAGGATGGGATCACTTCAGTAAAAATAACATTATTAGAAAAATAATATAGTTGTTAACTATCTAATACTTCCACGTCTTCTTCTGGGGAACCTCTTTGTGATCTTAAGTAAAAACGCTAGGGTAGCGGCAAGGAGAAACAATATACCTATTATAGCATATGTTTTCAGTACTTCTGGTGGCCCTTCTTCCGTCGACTCTGCAGTTCCCTTAAATTTAAGTTTTTCTAAAGTGGTTTTAACTACCATTCTCTTATCATCGTTTTTTAGTAGCGAATCGACGTTAAAGAAGACTACTCCATAAATGCCTTCTCTCTTGAAAGCCTCCTTCATTTCCTCTTCCATGATCTTAGTGTTAACCGTTTCCCTGTAGGATCCTATACCAGCATATATTGGTCTCACATTGCCGGTTGCTGCCACGGATTTTTCGATTAGCCGCTTAAATCTTTCAATGTCCTCAGTATAGGACATCAATACTATGAAATCTACGTAACCTGTTTTAAGCCATTCACCCCAGTCCTGATAAAACGTGTTTTTAGCGACATCTATGTCGGCCATAACTGCAGCTGAAACCCTTATAGCAGGGTTAAGGCTTTTAACTTCCTCGTAGACTTTCTTAACAACCCGAGAGACTAAAAACCTTTTATAGTCAGCCCATTTATCTGGCGCTTGGTCGGGTGTAACGCCGTATTTTTCCTTAAATTTAATGGAGGCAACTGGTAGATGGCTGGCTTTACCGGAGAGCCTTATTCTATCCAGCTGGATACCGTCAATATCATATTTTGTTACGATTTCCCTTACTATGGCCATAAACCTTTCAACGTATTCATCTACTGCAGGATCAACCCATCCTATGGGGTTTCCTTCGGAATCCCGTATAGCCCAGTCTATGTGTTTTTCTAAATACTCGTCTGGCTGAAGCTCTCCTTCGGAGAAAACATTTACATACACGTGTACACTTATGTTGTAGTCCTTTGCCTTAGAGACAATATATGCTAGGGGATCCCAACTGTACTTCGGGCTCAAGGGTACTATTTCACTTTTATAGTACACGTAGCCCCATGGATCTTTTGCGAGGAAGAACACGGTTTTTACGCCAGCTTCACTGAGTTTTTTCAAGGTTTCATCGACCTGGCGCTTCCATTCTTCCTCGTTTGAACTCCAGTAGTCTGAGTACACTCCCCACCATGCAGCAGTCCCAAATCCATCACCGAAGCCGAACACCTTGGATCCAACCTTCCTCCTGATTTCAGGTAGCTTTTGATAGAGATACTTACCTGGACACAGGGTGTTAGAATAATCCCTATGGCCCTTGATGTTCCCCAAAGGTATGTTATACTGGTAAACCAGCCATGCAACCAAGTTTACAAGGGAATTCAACTCCTTTTCATTCGGCTCCCTCTCCTCAAAGTTGCCTATAATAGATATCCCTATGTTACCCGTATTATGATTTTTTACGTGAGCCCCTACAGCCCATACAGGTCTGCCCTCGAAGATTCTGCCTTCCCTGTCTATGAGATAGTGGTAGCCGATATCACACCATCCCCTACTATCCTGGTGGAAAACCTGTATATTGCGGACAACCTCAAAGGAGTCCTTATAGTCGTTTGACGTTGCTGTGTGATGTATTGTTATAGCGTTGTAGTAGGGATGACGACTGTACTCGCATTTAGGTGGCTTCGCTCCCCATTCTTCTCTACTTATTATTTTCGGCTTTGAGGGAGGGGCCGGTTTCGCATCAAAGAACATTGCCATAGTTTTAGTTAGAACGATTAAAGCTGTCATTAAAACCAGTTGAAAGAATATTTGTTTGGGCATTTAAAATCGCCGTCTAAAATTTCATCTCCTATAATAAATATCTTGAGTTGAAAACGGCTTCTTTTTCGCCTTAAAGGACAAAGTTTCACTATAGCCGTAGAAAACTTATATTCTACCTGGTGTAAAAAGATACTTGTTAGAATTATGATTACCTCTGTTAAACTCAGGATAGAAGCTAAAGAAAACCTAGAAAGATTGCAGGCTAGATTAAGACTTAAAGGTATCAAGATTAGTGGTTGCCCGTGCATGGTATTTAGGTTATTTTTGAAACTATGGGAACTTGCACGGGCTTCTCCCTCAGCCGCCTCGCCTCTAGTTGGTGGTTTATCGGGGGCTACATTCCGTACACCATAGGGTGCGGGTTGCCGGGGAGCGCCGTCATCGGCTAAGCCTGACGGCATCTAAGGCGAGTAGATAAAACACCATACATAAGGCTTCGAGCTCCCATAATTTCCAAAACACCCTAAACACTCAAATAAACAAATAGTCTACAGGAAATTTTAGAGAAGCTAATAGAGCTGGGGCTGGAGAGAGAAGACGAACTTATCGAAAAAAATCGGTAGGATCCTATCATTTAAAGAAGACCCAGCATGGAGGATCCTCGATAAGCCAGTAGATTGGGGCGTTAAAGACTCCTCCAAAAAGATCGATGAAATTCTATACGGTAAAATAGGAGGATCCTGATGTCAATATTTATTGATACATGTATATTTGTTGCTGCTCGAAACAAAAGGGACGTTAATCACCGTAGGGCTGTGGGCTGCTGAGGGAGATTCTTAAAGGAGCCTATGGAACAGCATTTTATTCAGACTATGTTTTGACGAGGCGGTAACCGTAGCACTAGCCTTGACAAAAAGGCCTGAAATAGCAGTTGATATAGGTATGTTCATGCTTTCATCTCCTCGTTTTAAACTACTGTTAGTGGATAATCTAACCTTTAGGAGGGCTTGGGGGATTTTCAGAAAATATAGTGGCGTAAAACTGAGCTTTACCAACGCTACTTCATTAGCCTTAATGGAGAAATACAGGATAAAATACATTGCAAGTTTCGACAAACACTTTGATGGAATAGTGCAAAGAATTCACTAATCAATGTACATTCAGCCACTAATAAATATCATATCACTAAATAATTTGCATCAGTAATCTCCCTGTTTGAGGTGATGTCATGTTTGTACTCTCTAATGTAAATCTCCTTGCTGAAGTAGGGAGGGTCGAGCTTATAGAGATACCTATAAGCTTTTTATAACAATTAGCTAGTATTCATGTAGGTCTAGTTCTTCCTACAAAAAGATTTAACCATGTTCTTAAAACTCCTTTAAGAAGATTCTCGATGTTATCTTCGGTGTTTACTCCAGGACATTTTTTATCCACATAAACGTAGATCTTTTTACCTTTGTAGAGCACTAAAGCTGTGTCACCTTTATTTTTCAGAGGGGTGGTTCTTACGTAGAAGGGATAGATTCTGCAGACTCTTGGTCTATCGTGATATATCGTGCAATATGCTTTGTCACCTATTTTTCTGAGGAAAATACAGGAGCCGTCTTCCTTCATTAAAAGATAAGATTTACCACGGTAAACTATTACCACTGGTCCGTATTTTAGAGCATAGTATACTGCTTCGCCGGGGGCCAAGTCAACTAGGTATTCCTTGCAGCATCTACCGCATCTAAGGCAACGCCATCCTGAAACCTCACGCCAGCCCACGTACTCGTGGACGCGCTTACTCATTCTACCCCACTTTCCGTGGTGTATTAATATTTTTATTTAAGAATAACTAGTATTTTTAGCTAACCGTTTCACGGTCTGGGCTTCAATAGAAAGGTTTCCATAACAGTAGGCTTAGAGATGCTAATAGCATTAGCCTACATAAGTGCATCGAGAGGTCAAAGATTACGAAAATATCATTTTTAATTTCTATATTTTCTGCTCGGTATCTTTTTAAAGGAGAGGTAGGTTACCCTTAGTGTAGAGTTGATAGTGTTTGAGTCTCGAGGAACTTGAATTCGAAATGGAGGTTAAGGATTTAGCCTTTTTCCTGTATTTCATAACAGAAATTGGGTTCAAGTTGGCTAAATCCTCCGTAAGCCACCTGCCCGACGGAAGCATAGAAATAATCTATGACCTCTACTTCATGGACATTAAGGCGGGTAAGATTAAAACAAGATTTGTTGATACATTTTACCCCGAATCTAGAAGACTATATAATCTTAGGAAAGAGTTTCCTAAAGCCGATTTCAAAGAAGTAAACCTTACTTGGGTTAAGGAAGGCTACTGGGCTATACCACTTAAACCCATCTGTGTCACACTTTACGGGGACTTCGTCGAGCTCATAAAAATATTCGAGGAGTATGAAGACGAGTACCCAACCAACATGGCCGACGAGTTGCTGGCGAAAATAAGTAAAATGGGGTTCTCCTATTAGCTTAACCCACCTTTTCAACCCTTATTTTATCGCCATCTCTAATTTTCTCAAATATGTGAGGATCTCCAAGAACCTTACCTATCACGTTTACAGGCTCCACCGCCCTTATTTCATCCCCTAGACTTGCAGGAGTAGGGCCAAAAAATATACATAAACTATGTCCAGTATCCCAGTAGGCTACATCCCCTCTTTCCACAACCTCCCTTGGATTCTCCTTCTCCACATAGACAGGTACCTCGAAAAAGATTTCTCCACCCCATCTATAGGCCGTAGACACCAACGGTAAAACCTCAAGGATCTTCTCCACAGTCCTCGGGTTTTCGTCAGGTAACAAAACCGCATCAACAAATCCAGTAGCCTCGGTATAAATCCTTATCCGCCGCATAGTAACACTCCTCCCGTCTATTTGCTTCATTTAAAATGTTTTGGGTTATCTTAGAGGAAAGACAAAATCTATTTTAATCTTCCGCTTTATTCTTATAGTAGATGATGAAGCGACGGTCTCTGGATTAGATGAAGAATCTTTTCGCAACTGATATTTTTGATGAAGAATCGTATACTTTCAGAGGGGATTCAAAAGAGGATTAAAAGGAGGCTTCTAATTGTTCCTCCTAGTATGGATGAGTGGGAGGCTTGTATCGACTATCTGCTTAACTATATTGTGCCTAAGTGTTGTCCTAGACACCAGGATTTTCTAGGAATGTATAATGTTGCGTTATTTTTCGAGGGGTTTAAGCCTGCTGCACGCTA
>QMRH01000055.1 GCA_003650675.1 Thermoprotei archaeon
ATGAACACCCTTTTAATAATCAATACTCTAAACAAATAATTACTAAGAAAACCGTAACACAAAATCATTTTCAATAAAGTTTCTTCACTTTTCATTCGTTTTTAATAAAATATTTTCACAGTAAAGCTTAAAGATTAGAGGATGGGGAGGGAGGAAAGGGGGTTTAATAAAGTGGGGTTAGAAGGAGGGGTGGATGAACCCCCAGATACAAGTAGTATAGATTTCAAGTCACTGGTATCTGGAGACGAGGAAATTTTGTTTATGTTTGAAAGCGACTTGAGAGAAGATCACACGTTTGGGTCGAGATGGCTTGTCTTAACAAATAAGAGAATTATAGTCTACACCCCCTCAACAGGCAATATACAGGCTATTCCATTAAAAAACGTTAAAGACGTAAGGTTTTTCGACTATCTTGGTAGCGGTGAAATAGAGGTAGAGTTAATTACAGGTAAAGTAGTGAGCCTTATACATTTTACGAGATCCCGTGTAGAGGAGTTTCGGAGGGCCTGGAGACTTATAGAGGAGGTTGCTGTCGAAGGAGAGGAATACAGGAAAATAGAGGGGAAATGTAGGACAGGTGAAAACGGTTTTTCCAATAAGGTGGCTAAAAGAGACGTTCTATTAAGGTTGCTGGTTTTCCTAAAATCCTACTGGTATCTAGGGGTACTAACAATTTTCCTTTCACTAATATCAGTTGCTCTCGGGCTTATACCACCTTACCTGTTGAAGATTTTAATAGATGAAGCCATAGATGGAGGCAACATCGGACTTCTAGAGCAACTTGTAATGTATTTAATAGCCGTATATTTTGCCTCAACCTTGGTAAACATCATCAGAAACTATGCTCTCGCCTACCTTGGTGAAAAAATAATTTTCGACATGCGTGTAAGACTTTACGATCATATCCAGAGGCTTTCACTTCGGTTTCACGATAAATACGGTTCAGGGAGATTGATTTCCAGGATATCTGACGATACCTCTAGAATAAGGTGGTTTCTAACATGGGGTGTTCAATCCTTCATAATAAGCATCCTGCAGATAGTGGGTATAGGCGTAGTAGTGTTCACAATGGACCCCTTTTTATCATTATTTGCATTGATCCCGATACCCTTCGTCTTCTACGGTGTATACTATTTCCGCCGGAAAGCTAGGAGAGTTTATCACAGGGCTTGGCGTAGGTGGGCCGATGTAGGTTCACTGCTTGTCGACACGATTCCGGGAATACTGGTAGTTAAAGCATTTTCACAGGAAAAGCGTGAAATAAGCAAGTTTAAGGCTTTGCTCAGTGAGGTGATAAAAGCCAATCTTGAGACAGTCAAATTACGTCTAGAAGTATTTCCACTCCTGGGGTTAATCACATCGGTTAGCGCGGTCTTGGTGTGGTGGATGGGGGGCTTAAGTGTAATAAGTGGTGATCTAAAGCTCGGAACCTTAATTGCATTCGTATCCTATATGTGGCAGTTTTACGGCCCAGTTAACACCTTAAGCTCCCTTGTCGAACCACTACAGACGGCTTTGACAGCAGGCGAAAGAATATTCGAGATCTTAGAAAACAAGCTAGAAGAATCTTCATCGGAGGAGACTATCGACTTCAAGTTTAAGGGTCATATCAGGTTTGAGAACGTGTACTTCGGATACGAGCCCTACGTATATGTGCTTCACGGAATAAACCTTGAAATAAAGCCAGGTGAAGTGGTGGGGGTGGTTGGACCCAGCGGGTCGGGTAAAACCACTCTAATTAAACTTCTCCTCAGGCTATATAATCCTGATAAAGGCAGGATATTGATAGATGGTGTGGATTTAAGAAAAATAAAGCTTGAGAGTTTAAGAAAACAGATTGGTATCGTTCTCCAAGAACCCATACTCTTCTCAGGCACCGTGGCAGAGAATATTGCATATGGAAAATCCAGGATCCAGCCTGAGGAGATAATAGCTGTAGCTAAGGCAGCCTATGCCCATAACTTTATAATGAAGTTCCCTACGGCCTACGATACAGACGTCGGTGAAAGAGGAAACAGGTTATCGGGCGGTGAGAGACAGAGGATAGCTATAGCTAGAGCCATCCTTACAGACCCTAAAATACTTATCTTGGATGAGGCTACAAGCTCCGTCGATACAATAACCGAACGACAGATACAGGCCGCATTAAACAACCTAGTTAAAGGCAGAACAACGATAGTTATAGCCCACAGGCTT
The DNA here is from genome assembly GCA_003650675.1 of Thermoprotei archaeon. Classification (GTDB taxonomy): domain Archaea; phylum Thermoproteota; class Thermoprotei; order Thermofilales; family B20-G17; genus B67-G16. Next base: position 2,197 of record QMRH01000055.1, read on the forward strand.
TCAACAGTCAAGAATGCCGATAAAATAATAGTAATGAACAAGGGGCAAATCGTGGAGATGGGAACCCATAGGGAACTATTAGAGAGAAATGGATTGTATAGAAGGCTTTGGGATGCCCAATTCGAGGAGGAAAAAAGGAGGAAAAGCGAGAAAATACAGCTAGTCTAGTTAGGGAGGGTGTCGTTATGTCCTTGAAGGAATATCTTAAAAAACTAAATTTGGTTGACCCCTTTAAGATTAAAGTGGAAATCGACGACAAACGTAACGCGTTGAAGATAAATATTGATGGAATAAGCTACTATAACATCATTCCGAGAAGACCGTTTCCCTTTTCGCATCCAGAATTCATTATATTTGTAACGAAAAATGGCGAGGAAATCTGTATGGTCAAAAACTACATGAAGATGGATAAAGACTCGCGGAAAGCGGTAGACGCTTTTCTAGAGAAAATATATTTCGTACCGAGGATTACCAAAATAAAGAAAGTAGATTATAGAGCAGGAGAATACAAGGTTCAGGCTGAGACAGATAAGGGGGAGAGGACATTCTCTGTACGGGGCCGTAGAAGTATACATAAGCTTCCAGATGGTAGGATACTTATACAGGATAGGGACGACAATATATATGAGATTCATCCATGGAGCCTAGATAAAAAGAGTAGGGAAAACCTTGAATTAATACTCTAGAATTAAAGTCCATATAATTTTGGATTAAAGCCTCGCGCAAGTTTTCTGTATTTTTCGATAAGCGATTCAGGTACATCATTCCATTTCTCGATTTCTTTAATCTTTGTCTTTAAACGACGAATGATCTTCAACTCAATTTCCGGTAACTTTAATTTCTCGGAGTTTGATTCTATAAGTAAGAGGGCGGTCTTAACAGCATTTATGGTACGTCTAAGGTAGTCGACTTCTCTTATAATGTTCTTAGCCACAACGAAGGCGTTTTCAGGGGCTAGAATAAAGGTCTGTGGATCTCTATATAATTCCGAATCAACCAGAATCCCCTTAACTTCCTTTTCTTTACCTACTTTAAGTGCAGTATTTAGGAAAAGTGTGTCATAGTAAAGTATCTCGAGGAAGACTTCGGGAGCATAGCCACCGAATAATTTTATGTCTTCAACCGATTCGTTAGACCAGAGATCGCATACGCTCATCGTAATGTTTCCTATGAGGCTTGAGTGGGCACATGCACTAGATTTTCCTAAAATGGAGATGGGGGCACCTGTTATAGCCTTTATTATAACATTTTCATATGCACAATCCTTTCCAGGACCTGTTGCACCACACTCGAAGGCAACTAGTGTCCGTACGGTAGCCGCCACCCTTACTAACGCGGCTAGGACGTGCGATACCAGTCTTCTGTCGAAGCCGCCAGCCAGCATCATCGCACTGTTAGCATGTGCACAACCTGAGTCTCCTCCGAGCAAAACCTTACCTTTAAATTCCTTGACTATATCACACCATAATCTCTCTACATCAAGGCTTGCCAACACCCCGGTAGAGAATATTATGCCGGCGATGTCTCCGCGAGCCAAGGCTTGGCTAAACACCTCCTTACCTCCAAAAGACTCTATCGATAAGACGTCTGCTCCAGCGTCAACCGATGCTTCGAAAGCCTCGAGTAAGATACCGTAATCTTTTTCAAACTTTTTAGGATCACTGAAGTTCCGTATATCTGCTACTGTTACTCTGAGGGCTGTATTTAAGCCACATTCTTCATGGAACTTCTCTAGCAGAGCCTTTTGCTCCGAAATCACGGTGTAAGCAAGTTCACGGTCGCTGGTAATCATAGCCGGTAATTCTGTTTCAAGTTGCACACTAGTCATACCTAGACGTACAGCTTTCTTTAATATACGAAGCGTTATGTTCCTATAAGCGTCCAAAGTTTTTTCAGGGGTTTCCAGCATCCTTGCTCTAGGAAAATATTTTATTTCGGGCTGGACTTCTCCCTCCCCAACCTTAAATCCAAAACCGTATTCAAGTTTCTTCTTGGATTTTCCGAACACCATTTCCGATGGACTATTGAATGCTAGTATACGAAAAGGCTTACGTCCCATGTATGCACCTCAGGTTCATTCTTATAAACATGCTTGTCTTATATTTTTTGGGACGGCCTAACATGAACGGTAGAGAGAGAATGCTTACTGCCTTGAGACGGGGGACGCCCGATAAGGTTCCATTATGGGAGCTCATAATAAATGAACCCGTTATAAAGGCTATTTGCCCCGAATGTAGCTACCCCGATTTCGTGGAACTGGTCGACATGGATGGAGCTACAGCAGGGGAGGATCTTAGGCTGGAGGAGATTTCGCCTGGAAGATTTAAATGTGAATGGGGTATTCTCTGGGAGAAGACGAAGGATGGCATATTATATCCTCTGAAGGGGCCACTAAAAGACCGGAAAGATATTCTTGAGTATCAGCCTCCCGACCCCGATGCACCCCATAGACTGGAAACCCTTAATTCCCTCGTGGATAGATTTAAGGGAGAAAAATGTATAGTTTTTCTGGGACACGACTCCTTCGAGTTTTCACACTACCTTCTAGGGGGCATGGGGCAACTCTTTAGACTATATAGACGCGACCCAGAAGCTGCTCATATTCTTGCAGAAAAAATAGCCGAATACAAGGCTAGGGTGATGGAGAGGGCTGTAAAAGAAGGGGCGGATGTGCTTCTAAGCGGCGACGACTATGCCGACAAGACCGCTCCCTTCATGTCGCCTAAACTCTTCAGAAAGTTTGTTTACCCATATTTGAAGAGGGTTGTGGATGTGGCTAAACGCCTTAACGTGCCTTTCATTAAACACACCGATGGAAACATCTGGAAGATAATGGATTTGCTTATCGAAGCCGGAATAGATGCACTGCATCCGTTGGAGCCTGCGGCCGGTATGGATATAAGTGAAGTAAAGGCTAAGTATGGTGACAAGATAGCCTTAATCGGAAACATAGATTGCACTATTGTGTTACCTTTAGGTAGCCCCAGTGATGTCGAGGAAGTGGTTAAGGAAACCTTGGCGAAAGCGGCGCCAGGTGGCGGATACATTCTATCATCGAGTAACAGTATTCACCCAGGCGTTAAACCAGAAAACTTCCTTGCAATGGTGAGAACAGCTAGAAAATATGGGGTTTACCCGCTTGAAGAAAGTTTTGTAGAAAAGTATTCCAAGTTGAATTACTACGAAAAAATATTTAGCAGACAAAAAGCTTAGAAGCCAAAATACCATTGAAGAATCTTTATCTATATGTCCCTAACCGAAGCAGTGTTTTACCATAATGGTTAAGCACCAACCTGTATGCTGAATCCGCTGCCAACGCTCCCTGCGCTGCTGCTGTCACCAGTTGATGGAAGCCCCTACAAGCATTAGTGCAGTCGCCTGCAGCAAAGATGCCTTTAATGCTAGTCATCTGGTTCTCATCGACCACCACGTATCCTTTTTCGTCGGTTCTTAGTCCTATATTCTTGAAAAATTCTACTGGAGGTTCTAATCCTATGTCTATGAAAACCCCTTCAACACCGAGAAAACTTCCATCGTCTAGTTCTATGCCTTCTACTCGATCATCACCCTTTATGCTTTTTATCTGTCTCCCTAAGATTAACTCAATGTTGGAATATTTTTCAAGCTTCTTTATCAAAAGCGGCATAGCTTTTAAGACCTCCCTCCTGTGAATAATATAGACTTTATCAGCGTAGTAAGCTAGGTGAATCGCCTCCTTTACAGCCGAATCTCCTCCTCCAACCACCGCTACAACCTTATTTTTAAACAAGGGGGCATCGCAGACCGCACAATAGGATACTCCCCGGCCAGTTAATTTTTCCTCGCCTGGAACCCCTAGTTTCCTCCTTTTAGCCCCCACAGCCAATATTACTGTTCTAGAAATGTGTTCCCCTGAGTAGCTTATAATCCTAAACTTTTCTTTAAAGGATCCTCTTATATCGGAGACTGTGTCCAAGATCATTGGAACATTGTACGGAGCTATTTGATCCAAGATCCTCTTTACAAGTTCTTCTCCACTTATACTTTTAAACCCAGGGTAATCTTCTATAAGACTGGCGGTAGCCGTGGTCCCATGGTCCTTATAGATTACGAGGGTTTTCATGCCATACCTAGCCGAATAAAGTGCCGCTGTTAAACCAGCTATACCGGCTCCCACTATTATAACATCGTACTCTTCTTTTTCGGCATTCGTGGAGAGCAGGCTTCCAGTAAGAACAAGTTTAAGCGAAGGTTCTTCCTTCTTTTCATTTATAAAATGACTTAGCATCCCCCCACCACTACGAAATTACTTTGCTAAATTCTATAAAGTTTACCACTTAACTAAAGCTAGAGGGGATAAACGAAAGCTCTATTTAACCGATGTTATGAAACAGCCATGGTTTTCCAAGGAATAAGGCTAATACGATAAGACTTCAGGCCCTTGCAAAGTTACTAGATTATGCTTATCATCATAGTGTCGGAATAGTATTGTTTGAGGACTTGGAGGGAATTAAGAAACGTAGATACACTAGGAGTAGAACAGCTAATCGTAAGATAACAAGGTTCCCTAAGAGAAAGTTGCTTGAGTATAGTATAGTCATGGCTATGAAGTATGGGTTCAAAGTCTACCTAGTTAATCCAGCATACACATCAAAAGTAGGTGAAAAACTAGGAAAAGAGCTAGGGATAGACAAACACACAGCATCGGCATATGCATTGGCAGTAAAAACACTACAAGCCAACGTTTTCAAAATACCCGGAAATTACCATAATCACAAAAATAACTCAAATACTCAAATAAGCGAATAGTCCAGTCACTTTAGCGCCCTATCAACTAGGTAACGATAGACTGAGTCTTAGGCTGGAATTTGAGGGAGGGGAAAACATGTTGCATTGAAAGTGTCTCTAGTTTGAAATCATTTAGAAAAGGTTTTCAAGCGGTTGCATAGAACTCGCAGAACTCGTCTCCTTTGGAGGAACATTTCTCCTCTATAACTGTAACCTCACTGTTCCATAGTCTCCTTAAAACAGCCGTTAAATACCCACGAAACATGTTTCCCTCACATTCGCCGGTTTTCTCCCTTGTACATTCTATACTTTCATATATTCTTATTCTACAGCTTTTGGTTAACAGTGACTTGAAGAGGATTATTTCTGGCTTGCCCAGTCCGTTAGCCTCAAATATCTTTAGCGCGGCCTCCAATAGATCCCTTCCGGTAAACCCCTCCTTTGAAAGAACCCTCGATATGAAGTCGCCTGCATTGAAACCTATGTGGAAGGATATAACTTTCCCTGCTACACCGTACTTGGATTGTAGCTCTTTAAGGGAATAGATATACGACGTTTTGACGGCTTTTTCGGATACGAGATCCACTTTAATACCCTCTTCTTTTTCCCCGATCATGGTCAACTGTTTCGGGCTCTGGGCCCCTACGTCTAGAATTAACATAAAGGTATATTGTTTTGCAGAGCGGTAAAACCTGCTTCCGACAAAATATATGTGTACATTATTTTCATCCAGCCTCCTCATAAAATTTATTAATGCATCTAAAGTGTCTGCTGTTCCAATTAAGGTTACTCTTTTGGACTTTTCATACATTACCCCTCACCGTAGTAGGCAGGCTATCCTCTTTGCTAGGTTTTCATCCTCCTGTCCACAACTGATTTTAATTACCTTGAACCCTGCTTCATTTAATATAAGTTCTGTGTCTGCCTCCACCTGTTTAGCTAAGATTACGTGCTGTGTGTCTAGGTCGTACCTGAGTGCTAAAAGTGGGATAACGTGACGGGAGTCTAATTTATCTAAAAATATTACAATGGCCTTCTTCCTTGTCGAAGGATTCTCTACTATGAGGTCAAACTTATAGTTGAAGCCTGCTATACCCCTAACCACAGCATTTACATCGACTTCGAAGCCCAGACTCGAAAGCTTGTCTCTGATTTTTCTAGCATTCATCTGCATACCTTTCCACCCCCAGCCTTCCATCCTTTAAAACCAGCTTCCTATAGGTTGAATCGATCCAGTTCATCCTAGATTTCAGCACAAGCAGAGTCCTGGAGACGCGGTTATTCTCCTCCCTAAAGCCCAGTTCAATTATATTGTCTGCTACCGTACTAATGTAACTTGAATTTCCGTTTAACGGGCTTTCGAGGATGCTTAAGACTAAAGTGACCCCCCTTAGCTTCGAGTTAAATGATAGATCCTTAAGGATTCTGAGGAAGCCTTCCCCATACTCCCTTCTAAGGGAGGTTACTCCATCTATGATTATCAGGGAGATGGATTCTTTGCCAAGTAGAACGTCAATGAAGTTATATATGCTGGAGGTCGTGAGTTCACGTGGGTTTAGGAACATTATTTCCAGCCCCTTCTCGTCTAATGATTTCGCATCATATCCAAGGAACCGCAAGGTCTCCTCTAGCTGTTGTTTAGGCTCCTCTAGGCTTATGAACTGAACCTTTTCTCCTCTAAGAGCGTTTTCTGCAGCCATCTGGAGGAGGAGAAGGGTTTTACCTGAGCCTGGAGGGCCGGAAATCAAGGTTGTTGTACCTTTAATGATCCCTCCCTTCATTATTTCATCTAGTCCACTTAAACCAGTGGTGATCCGCTTGCTTCTTTCTATCTTTGACACGGCTTTCTGCGTGAAACTATGTGGCAAAACCTTGAATCCATAAGGCTTTCCAATCTCATACTGGTATTTTGTTCGGGCTAGAGAGCGCCCGCGAAGCTTAAGTATCTCCATTACCCTGTAGGGCGTTGCTATCTCCCTGCCGACAAGACACAGCTTTATTACTCCATCCGTAACGAACTCTTCTACATCGACTCCTACACGTTCGGAACCGTAGGGCATTTCTATGGTAACGATGATCGTTGCATTAAGTGTTTGCGAAAGTGTTTTCAAGGCGTTTCTAAGTATCGCCCGGACCTCGGCTGGAGGGTTTAAAGCTAAAAGAGGGGTAAGCGAGTCTATGACTATTCTACGTGCCTTTATTTTAATAGCTTCTGAAACAAGTTTCTCAGATAATGTCATTAAAGCTTCCCTAGATGTGGGTACGGGAAGCTCGATGTAGCGTACCATCTCCTTGTCTACCAGCGGATGGAAATCCATTCCTATACCCTTCATGTAAAACAGGAATTCTTTGAAGCTTTCACCGGTACTTATTATGAGACCCGGCTCCCCGAACCTACGGGCTCCCTCATAGATGAACTTTGCAGAGAAGCTTGTTTTCCCTGAACCGGGATTCCCCGCCACCAGTATCAGTTGTCCCCTAAAGAATCCTCCTCCAGTAACTGTATCGAAGCCAGGTATTCCGGTTGGGCATTCCTCTAAAACGTTGCTCATGGTGCATCACCGAAGAACATGCTAAACTAGTTATATTTACCATAATGTAATATAAATGTAATATAAAACTTACCTACTGGAGCAACAGAACATGTTTCCCATATTTAAAAGAAATTCTCCCTATTGTAAAAGCTCTTGGACACAGGTTCACCAGTTTTTCTCTTTTAATACTCCCCCCTTTTTAAGTGGGGGGATTTTTGCTTTTAGGGTGTTCATTGGTCTTGTGTTCATAGCCCTTTTTAGGCTCCCACTTCATCTCACCCCACCTTAGGGGCTGTGCCGCCAGCCCGTCATCCCTACCCACGAGAGGGACTCGGGACTATCGGAGAAGAATCCCCCACCAAAGCAGGGGGCTTTCCGGCACTATTTTTATAAACTTATTGTGCCATTCGGCAGTATATTATTATATTTATTGATAAATTATAGATTGAGAAATAATGGTCTCGATATTCGATAAGTTTGCTAAAAAATATTTTGAAGAGGCTCTCAGAGACTTTGAAAGAGCCAAAAGAGCTCTTTCCTTTAACGACTATCCTCAAGCTATTTTTTATGCCCAGCAGAGTGTTGAGAAAGCCGTTAAAGCCATGCTTGAAGCACGTAAAAAAGTCGTCTATAATCATGGTCCAGAGTTGATATCGTTATTAATCGACGTTTTTAGGGAGGAATGGAGTAGTGAACTTGACATAGTTGTTGAGGCACTAGAATATTTAACAGAATATTATACTAGATCCAGGTATCCTTTTCTCTTGAGAGGTGAGGTTATAAGTCCTTCGGATATAATTAATGCCGATATAGCTAAGAAGGGTCTTATGCTAGCCGAAAAAGCACTAGATGTGGTTGACAATGTCCTTAAAAGAAAAGGTGTTATATGAAACTGTTAAATGGTCCAAGGAAAGGGGGCTGGAATTACTAGCAGTTATACTTTTCGGTAGCTCGGTTTACGGTCCATCAAAGGCCAGAGATGTAGATGTCATAATAGTGGTGCGGTCTCTGAAAAATATACTTGAAAAGGTCACATGGGAGGTACAGACATCAAGGAGACTTAGAAGGGCTTTAGGAAAACCAGTTGATGTCTTAATATTTGATGTTGAAAGTTTTCTTGAAAACCTGCAACCAGGTACCGTGCTTTCAGGTCTTGTACAGGGCTATGAGATACTACTTGATAAAATAGACTTAAAAAGTAAAATCAACGGAATGTTCGTAAAGCTTGCAGAAGAGGACTACATGTACTATAAGGGCTCATGGAAGGACCTAGCGTGGTTGGCCAGAATGAGGCTTAAAAAGAAAGATAAATGCGGTTAAGCTCTATATCTGCTCTGGATCTAGGGGATTCCCGTACTTCTCTAGGAAGAATATTTCCTGCAACTCCTTTCTACCTCTGGGGTTAGGATTCTCGGCAGGATATCCTACTGGAAGTACTGCCACTACATTGAGTTCTGGAGGCGCTTCCACGATTTTCCTAACTTCCTCCGGATTAAAGGCTCCTATCCAGCAGGTTCCAAGCCCGAGGTCTGTAGCCGTTAAAACTATGTGTTCTATTGCAATCATGGTGTCTAATGCATGCCAGCGGGGGGAGGCCTTTGGATCCGATAATGCAACAAATATAACCCCTGCATCGGCTATAAACATCTGGTTTCTACACGCCTTGGCTAGCTGGATCTTTTTCTCCGGATCAACTACAACTACGAAACGCCATGGTTGCCGATTACCTGCTGAAGGAGCTAATCTTGCAGCTTCAAGGAGGGCCATTAGCTGGTCTTTTGAAAGCGGTTTATCCTTATACCTTCTAATGCTTCTCCTTTTCTTTATAACCTCTAGGACAGAGGACATAATAGAATTTTACGGGAAATCTTACATATATTTAACTGTAGATTATCCAATTGAATAGATACCTTAAAGGCTATTCAGTACGATTTTAATGAATCCAAAATGGGGTAGAAACGTTGAGATGTAGTTTTCTGTATTGTGGTGTGTCTTTCTATGTCTCTTAGTGCTATTAGGTGTGTCGACGCTGTATGTTTATCTAAGCCGTATTTCCTCG
>QMRH01000056.1 GCA_003650675.1 Thermoprotei archaeon
GGCTGCAGGGGAGTCATCGGGGTGCTCAGCGGACCGCGCCCGGTGGAATCCTGGGGCAAGTACTGGCACACCCACATCATCCCCAGCGTCGCCGATCTTCCCGAGCTCATCGAGAAAGAGTTCTCCTGATTCTGGTGAACTGCAATAGATCGATAGTGCGAAACATATTGAAACATATTATGGAGGGAAGATGGTGAAAAAAGACTCAACATCAGTAGCAAAAAATGAAGAATACGATAAGAACATCCTGGACAAGGTCAGAACAAGCAAGGCCGCGGTATTCGAGGAAGTAGGTAAACCGCTCGAAATTCGAGATTTCGACTTACCGGATTCGCTTGAGCCGGGCTCGGCGCTTTGCCGTGTACTCTACGGCACGATCTGCGGGTCGGATTTACACACCGTCTACGGGAGACGTAAGGAGCCTACACCCCTTGTGCTGGGGCACGAGATTGTCGGAGAAATCGTCGCTCTGGGCGAAGGGCTCGAGAAAGACATTTCCGGCCGTAATCTCGAAATAGGTGACCGAATTACGTGGACGATCATGGCATCATGCGGTAAGTGCTATTATTGCCGCAACGGACTTCCGCAGAAGTGTGTCTCTCTCAAGAAATACGGGCACACAAGCATCGACGACGAGGCAATCAACTCACCTCTCGTCGGAGGCTACGGCGAATACGTCTACATTCTTCCAGGGACTTTCGTGCTCAAGGTTCCCGAATCGTTGAGCGACGAAATCGCTGCTCCAGCGAATTGTGCTCTTTCTACCGTGGTAAACGCCGTTGACACCATCGGCATAGAAAAAGACGACGTGGTAATCATCCAGGGCTGCGGCCTGCTCGGACTCAACACCATCGCTCTTGCGAAAGAACATGGGGCCAAAGAGATAATTGCAACCGATATTCAGAAGTCTAGACTCGAGATGGCCAAACGGTTCGGCGCTACGAGGATCGTTGACACGAGTGACGCCTCGGATAATGCCCTCAAGGAGGTTGCACTTGAAGTATCGGAAGATCGTGGAGCCGATGTAATAATCGAAGTATCGGGAGCGGCAGAGGTCGTCGTACAGGGGGTGGAGGCCCTTCGCATAGGCGGAAGATACCTCATTGCCGGACTCACCAAGCCGAGTCCCCTGGGATTGGATGGTAATTCCATAACAAGGAAGTACATGACCATCAAGGGCATTCACAACTACGGACCCGAGCACCTGGAGAAGGCTTTGCGGTTCCTTGAAGAAAACTCCGCGAAGTATCCGTTCAAGGACCTCGTAGGAGCGGTGTTTCCGCTGGATAAGATCAACGAGGCGATAGAAGCAGCCTCTTCTGGTCACTACATCAGGGTTGGGGTAAAACCCTGACAGTTCGACTTGTAAGAACTCGATCCTATGAACAGCAGTGATGTGTGTTACATCACTGCTGTCATAAATTTACATGAAAAAGCTAATCGAGAACATATCCGTACGTTTCTGGTTGGTCTCAGCAATCGTTGCGATGAGCACTCTCGGGGATGCCCTCCTGTATGCGCTTCTCCCCGCGGATCCCGGCTCCTTCGGTGTAAAGGTGTGGCAAGTCGGCATACTTCTCGGGGCAAACCGATTCGTCAGGCTCGTTACTAACGAAATTGCCGGGCGCTTGAGTAAGAGACACGAAAATAAAATAGATCGGCAAAATAAAAAGCTGTTTATCGTCTCGATAGCCGGAGGGCTGATTACTGCAGGATACGTGGTGCAGTGGGGTTTTTTGTGGCTCCTGTTTCTGAGATTGAGCTGGGGTGCATGCTGGTCTCTCCTTCGCCTGGAGGGGTACATATCCGCCTTGAGTACTTCTTCCCCGAATACGCGCGGACGGATCTTCGGGTTCTATCAGTCCTTAATCCGGTTAGGGCAAGGCGGAGGAGTATTCTTGGGTGGAATCGTTGCCGACATATGGAATATACCCACTGCGTTTATTGTATTTTCCCTCTTAACCATATCCATCGGGTTTTTCTCTCTGAGCCCGCCGGCCTATCATTTCTCTTCTCCCCCGGATAATACGGATAATACGGACTCCGAAGATAAAGATTCCATGAAATTTTTGACATCTCGTGTGTGCGAAGAGCCCACACCCGGAAGAGTTCGCAGACATGATTCGACAAAATCATTTCTACTCGTTCTCGGTATTTTCACGTTTGCCCTTGCCTGTACAGAACAGATGGCTGCCAATCTCACCGGCCGTCTCGTGTCTTTAAGAATCTCGGGCTTTCACATCGGCGCCATGGGTGCGGCATCAATCACCGGCTTTCTTCTGTCATTCCGCGCCTTTGTAATCGTGCCGTTAGGACCGCTAGTCGGAGCGGTAATGGACAAATACGGAAGAATGGGAGTCATTCGCACTGTCATCCTCAGTCAGTTAGCGGCAATTACAGGGCTCACGATGTTCCAATCATGGTACTCGACTGTGGTCTTAATGATCATTCAGCTCGCCACAGGTATAACCGGCCGGTATATCGTAAATGTGGTGGCCGCGGATCTCGCTCCCGATAAAAACGCATCGCTCCACGTAAGCCGTTTTACCACCTTTCTCGATCTCGGCACCGCTACCGGGCCTATAATAGGTTTTGCAGCCTTTGCCTCGTACGAAATGACAAGTATCGCCGTCCTCGCCTGGATATTTCTCCTTACAGCGATGGGAATGACTGTGTATCTGAGAAATACACTCCCGTAAGCTTTCGCCAAAGAAAGAGGGGATTCTGGTATATCATAACCCTATTTCAGAATCCCCCGGTTTCATCTAAACTTTTTACTACACGCGAATACACGCCACTTGGTGACCTGGTTCTAATTCTCTCAACTCGGGTACGGTGTGGGCACATTCATCTGTCGCCCTCGAACAGCGGGTTCGGAATACGCATCCCGACGGGGGATCGAGGGGACTCGGGATGTCACCGGGCAGCACGACAAAAGGCCGGCGCTGTCTCGGATCGGGTTTCGGCACCGCCTCCAGCAGGGCGAGCGTGTAAGGATGTTTAGGGTTGTTGAACAGGGTTTCGTTATCAGCGAGTTCCATGATTCTTCCCAGGTACATGACAGCTACCCTGTCCGCGATGTATTGCACTACCGAGAGATCGTGCGATATGAACAGCATCGTTAGCCCGTACTCCTCCGAAAGCCTGATTAGCATCTTGATGATTTGCGCCTGTACGGATATGTCTAGGGCAGAAACGGGTTCATCGGCCACGAGAAATTCCGGGTCAAGGGCAAGAGCCCGCGCAACGGAGATGCGCTGCCGCTGGCCTCCCGAAAACTCATGGGGATACCGGTAGATGTAATCCGGAGCGAGTCCGACCGCTTCCATGAGCTCGACTACCCTGTCGATTCGCTCTTTCTTTGTCCCTATCTTGTGAATGGCAAGACCTTCTCCTACGATGTCGCCTACTTTCATCCTCGCTTCCAGCGACGAATACGGGTCCTGATAGACTATCTGCATTTTCCTACGGAGGTTTCTCAGTTGTGACCTCTTGAGTTTAGTCAAATCGAGATCTCTGAACATTACGTTACCCGAGCTCGGAGTGTCTAGTTGAATGATGCTCCGTCCGAGAGTCGTCTTTCCTGAACCGCTTTCTCCAACGAGGCCAAGGGTCTCGCCCTGCAGAATCGAAAGACTCACATCCTGCACGGCCTTCACCGTCGCCTTTCGGACGCTGTAGTAGGAGCTCTTAACTTTGAAATATGTAGAAAGGTTCTGCACCCTCACAATGACCTTCTCGTTCATCCTCGATCCTCCTGAAGTTCTTTCCATCGCCAGCACATGACCGAATGTCCGTTCTCCGTAACCTCTATGCTCGGAGATTCGCTTCGGCATACATCGATTGCCCATTCACATCTCGGGTGAAAAGGACATCCCGGAGGAAGATTGGCGGGATTGGGTACACTGCCGGGTATGGGTTCAAGCTCCTCTCTTTTCCCGCCTTTCCTGCTCGTCTTGGGAATGGATTTCAACAATCCCTTTGTATAAGGGTGCAGCGGTTTCTCAAACAGGTCGTACACGGAAGCGATCTCGACCGTTCTGCCGGCGTACATGACTACGACTCGGTCTACCAGTTGAGCGATCACTCCTAAGTCATGGGTGATGAACATCACCGATGTCCCGTAATCTTCTTGTATTCTCTGGAACAGGTTCAGGATCTGGGCTTGAATCGTCACGTCTATTGCCGTAGTCGGCTCATCAGCGATTATCAGCGTGGGCTTGAGAGCCAGCGCCATCGCGATCATCACCCTCTGTTTCATTCCGCCTGATAATTCGTGAGGATATGACCTGAGAACCCGTTTCGGATCGGGAATGCCGACGGAATCCAGCAATTCCTCGCTCGCAGCCGTGATTTCCTGTTTCGTCTTGTACCTGGTTTTGTCTTTTCTGAAAACCTCTGCTATCTGGTTCCCGCAGGTGTACACGGGATTGAGGCTTGTCATGGGCTCCTGATAGATCATGGAAACCACGTTTCCCCGGATTCGCAGCAACTTATCATCATCGAGCTTGAGCACATTGAGCTCCCTGCCGTCATCCGATTTCAAGATTATTTCACCCTCTATGCGGGCACGGGTGGTTTTCCCGCCCGCTCCGAGAAGGCGCATTACCGAAAAGGCAGTGACACTTTTCCCTGCTCCTGTTTCACCTACTATACCGACCGTTTCTCCCTGGTGTATCTGAAAATTGACGTTGTTTACGGCGAAAACGGTACCGGTGTCCATCGCGAACTTTACATTAAGGTTACGGATATCGAGTACAACTCTACCGAGTTTCTGTGCAGTTATCGTTGTCGAGCTCATTTTTTCCCCTTTTAGTCAAATTGTCGCACATCCGAGAGATCCCTGATCCAGTCCCCTATTATCTGGAAACACATGACCAAACCGACCAGGAAAAGTGACGGAGACAGTGCTATGAGAGGAGCCGAGATCAAGTAATCCCGGCCATCTCCGATCATTGCTCCCAGCGATGCGATGGGAGGCTGTACCCCGAGACCGAGAAAGGAGAGTGTAGATTCGAGTATGATCAACGCAGGGAATTTCATCGTCATGTCCACCACGAGAACGGAAGTAAGGTTGGGCAATAGATGCTTGACTGCTACCCGTCTGTAGGTGCTGCCTAGAGCTATGGCCGCCTCGACGGAGGGCACCGTAACGAGTGAATAGACCTGTCCTCTCACGACCCTCGCGGTTGAGTGCCACCTGGCGAAACTGATGAGCGCTATCAACACCCACGTTTCGGTTCCGAACACGGCTATTCCTATGAGCACGATGAGGATGTTCGGTATTGCATAGAAAAAGTCGATGAGAGAACTCACCACCCTGTCTACTATTCCCTTGAACAATCCCGCAGCGATCCCCAAGGTCGCACCGAGGAGCGTACCCACGATGACTCCGGTCATGGCGATTCCGACACTGGTGCGGAGCGCGTATATGGTGCGGCTCAACGTGTCTCTGCCGATATAGTCCGTGCCCAGAGGATGGGTAAGGCTGGGAGGATTGTTCCGCGCCTGAAGGTTGGGCTCATAGGGATTGTGCGGTGCCAGCCATTCGGCGAATATCGTCATGAGGGCGAGCACAATCAGGACCAGGAAACTTATCTTGATGCTGAGACGCAAATCCCGAACCTTTGCCCAGAAACTCTTTTTCCGTATGTACGCCTTTGCGGGACCCGTTGTGTCTATGTAGTGCACTGTGGACTCCGATGATGTCTCTTGCGTTTTCTTGTCATTCTTGCTGCTTTCTATGTTCCTTGTCATTTATGTCCCCTTATGCCTCGGTTCGTATTCTAGGATCTATTACACCGTAGAGGATATCCACTATCAGATTAACGGTGATTACTATTGTTGCTGTTATGATTACACCGAACTGTATGACCGGAAAATCCCGTGCCTGTACGGCACTGACTATGGTAAATCCGAAACCCGGCCACGCGAAAATAGTCTCTATTACCAGCGAGCCGGTAAGAAGGCCGATGAAGGCGGTACCGAGTTTCGTCACCACGGGTATGAGACTGTTTCGCAGGGCATGCTTGTACGCAACGACTCGTTCCGAAAGCCCCTTACCTCGAGCCGTTCTTATGTAGTCCTGCGTCATCGCATCGAGCATGGAGCTCCGCGTAAACCTCGCTACGGTTGCGAGCCTCCGCACCAGGAGACTCACGATCGGGAGAATGTAGTGAGCCAGCGTTGCATCTCCCATGGTCGGGAGCCAGCCGAGCCAGTAGGAGAAAATGAGAATCAAGCCGATAGCTATCACGAAGGCCGGGAACGCGTATCCCACGAACGCGACCCCCATCGCCGCCTCCCCTACAATGGTGTTTCTCTTGAGTGCACCGATGATCCCCAGTGGAATACCGATTATCGGGGCAAGCAGGAAAGGCCATATGATCAACTTGAGAGTCATTTTGAAGGCATCTTTATACAAGGCGACTACAGAGACACCCCCTCTGGACAGGCTCCGTCCGGCATTGCCGTGAAGGACGAGCTCTCGCAGATAAATACCATACTGTTGTACTACCGGCTTATCCAGACCGTAGTATTCCATCAATTCCTTTTTCTGTTCCTCAGTGATACCTGTACTCTGAAACTCTCTTTCGAAGGGATTCCCGGTGATCCTGCTGAGAAAGAACACAAAAGTCACGATAGCAAACAATGTGAGTATCATTTTTATCAGACGTAGTAAGATGTATTGTACCACTATCGCCTCCTATCGGGCCTGGTAGCATCCATTCCACCAACCCATATCTCAATGTGGCAGCCACTCTATACCAAATAGGGTGGCTGCCGGTTACACGTTTTTTCATTTATACCAATCACACATTAGGTGATAAGCATTCGAATTGCTCGATCGAATATCTCTGCCCTACCTGCTCTTCAGTTTGAGATCCTCGTCGTTCCTGAAGGGAAGGGTAAACGGGCGATAATTTACAGGCACTTCCCATTCGATATCATCCGCCATCGCGAAGAATTCTCTCGGCTGGTACAATATGACCCAGGGAGCAACCTTGTCGTTGAGGAATTCAACCAACTCGTGGTATGCCTCGAGCCTCTTGTCTTCAGAGTTACCGTAGCGGGCCGTGTCGTACAGTGCCATGTATTCATCACGCAGCTTTCCGCCGGGACCCACTAGCGGATTCAGACCATCTGCAATAGGCCAACTCGTCGGAGCCCAGTGCGGATCGAAACCGCCCAGCATATCGGGAAAATACATGGGGTTGGACCAAGATCGTGTCATGACGTAGTCTTTCGGATCTTCCCGCTCGCCCCAGTCTTCCACATATTGGAGTTTCACGTTGAGGCCGACATCCTTCAGCATTTCAGCGTACGCCTGGGTTGCCTGGTCTATGTAGAGGTAGTAGGAAGCTCCGAAGTTGAGCTCGATAGGTTCACCATCGTAATCCGACTCTTCGACCAACTTTTTGGCCTTTTCCGGGTTGTACTCGAATACTTTCCAGTCGGGATCGTATCCCATACGGCCCGGGTACTGAAAAGCGGTGGGAACGACTCCGTCACCCTGCCAGAAAGACTCGTTAAGAGCCTCTCTGTCCACGGCGAGGTTCATCGCACGCCGAACGTTCAGGTCATCGAGCGGCTCTCTCGTCGCATTCAGTGCGAAGACATGGAACATGTCCCAGGTGACTCCCATACTCTTGATTCCCTTACGACCCTGAATAGCTATCTCCTGGTCCGGCGGCACACTCACGATGAAGTCGAGCTCGCCGTTCATGAGGGCGGTAATCCTCGCGGACGTTTCGGGTACGCTGTAGTAGTAGAGCTCATCGAGGGGAGGCTGCTCTCCCCAGTATCCGTCCCAGCGCTCCAGCTTTATGTACTGGTCAGGCTTGTAATCCGCGATCCTGTAGGGTCCGCATCCTACAGGGTGCTCGAAGAATTTATCAGGGTCCCCGGCCGCTTCGTAGGCATCTTTCGATAGTATGGACGCCGGTGTCTGTGCAAGCATCACGTACTTGAGCGGGTCCGGACGCTTGAGGTGCACCCTTACCGTCTTTGCATCGACTACTTCCACCTTTTCGAAGTTGTAACCCCACCTTCCTACATAGGAAGAGTACCGCGGATGGTCCCCCCGCAGGCTTCTGTTGATCGACCAGGCCACATCCTCGGCGGTTACATCTGTTCCATCCCAGAATTTGGCGTCCCGCAGCTTGAACTCTACTACGGTATCCGAGATTTCCTCCCAGCTCTCCGCGATTGAAGGACGGATCTCGAAGGGCACCTGGTAGGGAGAGACCCTGACCAGACCGTCGTGCATGTTGATGTGCATCTGCGCGGTGTTATTCGAATACTTAACAGCCGGGTCCCATCTCCACGCGAAGTTCGCGACTCCGACTTTCATGACTTTACGCGGTCCCGCTTGTGCTTGCGCGCTTTCTTTCTGTCCGCCCGCCATTACCACGGCGGCGGGTACGAGAATGAGCAGGACCATCAGCAGAATGAGTGTTTTTCTCATTTCAACCTCCTTAGAATATATGTATATACATTTATTATATTAACATAGTTTCCCCTCTTGTCAATATGTTTTTTGTAAAAAATTTCCGGCCTCAACTCACCTCATAACCTCGAGTTATATAAAACATATCCCTGTCCGTACACAAATGAGTGATCCACATAGAAAGCCATCAGATGATCCCGATCCTTTTTTAGCGTCTCTACCGCCCGGGGAAACTTGTCCTCGCAGGATTCGATGAAATGGTCAAAAGCCTTATTCGCCTGATCCTCGGTTTCGGCCATGTAGATATCGTGGATCAGAGTCTTCGCCCGTGGCTGCACCTCTTCGGCATTTTATCGAGCACATCGGCTGTCTTGTGTACCCAGCAGTGCTGGGCCTTGGTAGTGGAGAATACCTGCGGGAGTGCTTTCCAGAAGCCCAAGGCTCCCTCGGCGACCGCTAACTTCGGATCAACCGTCATACCACGGTCTTTTAATTCCAAAAGCAGCTCCTTCCAACTCTCCTCGCTTTCTCGGTATCCGGCGCTTATGGCCAGTAACTCTTTCTCTCCATTAAACTTCGATCCGACTATGACAAGAATGCAACTGCGGTCTCATTCGATACGGGCGTTTAAATACACTCCATCGGCCCAAATGTAGGCGTACTGATTGCTCGAGAGTGTCCTCTTTCGCCCGCTCTCATATTCGCCATACCAGGCCTCCTTGAGGTGACTGACAGTGCTTGGAGAGAGACTTCCAGCTTCATCTCCATAGATAGTTCGAATCGCCTCATCAAAATCATTGGTACTCACGCCTTTGAGATAGAGGGTAACCACAACACCCTCCACAGAGGGAGTCCTGCGAAGAAAGCGAGGGAGCACGCCGCTGGTGAACGGCTTATGGGTAGAGTTCTCCTTTTTTGCCTCCCGTTCATCTACACGGGGACGTCTCAGAGTTATCGGCTCGACTCCAGTGAGCACTGTTCACTCGGGACCATGGCCGTTTTTCACCACTGTTTTTCGGCCCTCCTTGTTTACGAGGTCTTGATAACGATTGAGACGCTCCTCGATCTCTGCCTCTAATGCCTTCTGCAAAAGCTTACGAGCTCCTTCTCGTGCAATCAAACCGTAGAACGACGTTCTCGAGTCGCCGGCAGCGGCCAGCGCACCTGAGATGACGTTGTAGAATGCCAGAAATGGTGCACCGACGAGAAAGGCCCTGAGGAAACCTACCCCGTATACAATTGTGTTCGCATCATCGGTAAACAGACGGACTCCCCACAGCGCCATGAAGTACAGTCCTGCTGCCGGTATGCCGATAGCCGCCGCACTAAATAAGAAGAGCCCATTCACCGATATCCGGCTCATTCCCGGCCATCCGGCTCCAAGCTCTCGCCCGACCAGGATGATAGTGACCGTGCTGAGCGTCCTCTGGAGAGGGGCAAGAAGTTGCTGTTGGATGCGTCTACAGATATGGTAGGCAGCAACAGCTTCAGTACCGAAGACCAGGATAAGAGAGTTGAAAGGAAAATCAATAAGACACTGGTATCCTCCCCGCAGCGATATGGGGATACTGATTCTGAGCAACTGACGGGTAATGACAAAGTCCCATGGGAGAATCCGGTGTTCGAGAGAAAGCACACCGCCGGGCAGAATGAATAACGTCATGTAGACCACCGCTTCGAACAACTTGGCGATAAACGTACCGAGGCCGACGCCGAGTGCCCCGTATTCGGGAAAGAACCCTATCCCAAGAGCCAAAACGATAGAAAACCCTACATTGACGAGGTTCCCCATAATGCCTACTGCCATTGAAGTACGTGTGTCGACCGTACCCTACAATGAACGGGTAGCGATAATACTGATAACTCTGAAAGGAGCCGCACAGAAAACAACTGAAAGGTACTGAGCAGGCAGTAGGACGACATGCTCCTCCGCTCCGAGAATTCGTATAAGTATATCCGGGATCAACAGCCCCGTTACCACGAAGGGAATTCCAGCACACACGCCAATAATGAGTGCCTGGGACAATACGAGAGGAGAGTTACCTTCCCCCTTTCCAGTTTCTTGAGCAATCAATGCGATACTGCCTGTCCCGAGTCCAGTACCCATTCGGAGGACTAACCTCTCCCACACATCTCCCAGTCCAACAGCAGCAACAGCTGCGGGACCGAAGAACCCCATCAGAAGCATATCAGTAGTTCTCTTGGCGGTTGAAAAGACATGGTTCAATGCCACCGGCCATCCAAGAGTGATTGCCTTCTTCCATACCGGTAAAAACAGTTTCAATATATTTCCCATCGGTCTATATTCTTTCCCTTATGCCAACATTGTTCGATATTCTTCATGTAGCACATATGCCAAGAAAACAAATCATTTAATCATATATACAATATTTCTATAAGTAAAATATTTAATTCAGCTTGCCCGTAGATCATGTGCCTACATAAATACGGGCAGCAGTTCCCGAAAAGTAACAAAAAAACTGAGTTGACACATGACATTATTTTGTTTAAACATCTATACTTTATATAAGTCTGCATTCCTCCTAATATCCGATAAAAACGTTACCATCATGTTGACAACCCGATAAATATGGTTTATATGTATATACAATTGGCTGTCCATATAAAACCGTATGAGCAGCCTATTAAGCACTTTTCTCTTGGAGGTAAAGATAACATGGGACGCATCAGTATGATTATGTTCGATCTTTCGGGA
>QMRH01000057.1 GCA_003650675.1 Thermoprotei archaeon
TCACCGTTAAAGCCGGAGGAAGTCACCGCGTTAGCAACATGGATAAAAAGTACCTCGGATAAGGTTCCGTTAAGAGTATTATGGATAGCAACCGACAGCGATTACCCAGCACAAGGCTCAGAACAGGCTCAGGAGACAGGCAACATTCTACTCGAGGCCATTGGAGCTAGGGTTAGATTCGACTATGTTTCGATAGAAGACACCGTTAGCAACGCTGGAGGCGCAGGTTACAGGGTCGTTGCTATAGTTAACCCTGATCCAGAGGTAGCTGTACTCGGATATGCGGCAGAGAAGGTTCTATTCCACGGTCCAGGCCCAATAGCATGGGTTGATGACAACGGTAACTGGCACAAGTTAACTAAAGATGATAAACCGGACAACGTCTACATTGTTGCCACAACCACAGAGAATAGTTTAGTTAAAGAAAATCAGGGTCCACCGCAGGGTAGGGAAGGAAACATCTATACACCTAAGGACAGCGGTACCGTAATCACATTAATGGCCATCGAGAAAATACCCGTCGATGGTGCAGAAAACATAGTGATCGTAAGCGGTGAAACGCCTTACGGAGGCTACCAGCCAGGAGTATCCTGGAAGTATTATGACAAAGTGCTGGACGGCCCCAGGTTCTTCAGAAACGTAGTTCTATGGTCTACTGAATATATGGGTGAACTGAAAGAATATGCAAGCATAGCCAGCACCATTAAAACCGTGGAAAGCAGTGTAGAAACCGTAAACACCCAGATACAGGATGTAAGCACACAGGTTGAAAGTGTGGTCTCCGCCATATCTGCTGTAAACAGCTATGCTATGGGTGGGCTTGGGCTAGGAGTATTAGCTTTAATAATCGCATTAGTAGCTGTTGTACTGGCGTCGAAGAAGAAGTAGATTAGAATAAACTAAAATATAATTTTATTTTTCCCATTTCCGTTAAATTAGGGTTTGTGAATTTTGGGAGGTTTCCAGGCTTTCATCACGATAATATACTTTCCTTCATATAGTGGTTTAAATAAGGGTATTTTAGGTAGATGTCTTCTATCGAAGATAAACAATATTTTATTCTGCTGAACCGCAGGAGGTTTTTTGTAGACTTTTTCGGTAAGGGTTTCAACCCAGTATCTTAGACGGGTGTCTGGAACCACAAAGGACTTCCCACTATATTTCTGAACCACGTTTACCAGTTCATTATATTCTTCTAGCGGGATGCTTGGCCTAAACCCCGTGAAGATGTAGTGGTTGGTTGCTAGTAGAAGTGAAGTGAACAACGTTAACAAAACGAGTTTCGAGTAGAAGGTTTTAAGGTGAGAAGTACAGAACCCTGTAGCATATGCAATGAAAATAGAGGACATTAACTGGAATCTGAAAAGCCATTGCATGGGATAAAATGGTAGGTTTAAAAGTAGACTGGAAAACGCTAGGGCGAGCAAGAAAACCCTGTTTCTTTTATCTTCCCTCGCTAAAGTATTTCTGATACCTGTGAGGAAAAGTAATGAAACCGCGGTTAACGATATGATGCCTCGCTTTATAAATTCGTCAAAGGGCATCTGCATCGAAGCATCCGACTCCCCTAAAGTCTCCTCTATGAAGGCAACGAACTTGAATATATCATGGCCGACAACTGCGGGTGCAATAAAAAGTCCCAAAAGAAAAATTATACAGATCATAAACGGAACAACTATAACCTTGTCAATCTTAAAGATAAACACCAGTGCTGTAAGTATGAACGTTAGTAGCATGGCTGTCCCTAAATCGAGTACATGGGTTAAAGCTGTAAGAGCCAGGAAGAATAACAGGCCCGCTAGAGAACCCCTCGTTTTTTCGCGTAAAAACTTGTAGAGGAAGTAAATATAAGATGCCAGCCAAAGTAGACCAATACTATTCTTGATAAAATCGCCGAGTAGACGGAAGGTATAAAAATTCAATATGAAAACCAGTGAAGCAGATATACCTCCACCTCTCTCCCCTAGAAAATCCCTGTAGAAGAGATACAAGGGTACTACAGTGGCCGCCGTGAAAAGCGATGCTACAGCCTTAACGGCTATAAATACGTCTCCCAGAACATTTGCGAAAAAAGCCATGATATAGAAGGTTAAGGGAGGATCCAGATACTTTAATCCACCATACTTCAATATCCAGTTTACCTGGACAGCATAGTATGGCCCATCTATACCAGGCAGTAAAGGTGTGGCGTTAAAAGCCCTGAGAAAAATCAGGAAACCGCCTATCCATATAAACAACATTAAGGTGTAGTCTAGTAGAATGCCACATAACTTTTTCATGACACCGGTTCCCCGAAAAACATGTGCCTCATACAAGTATTTTCATCTTTCCTCATTGTAGATCCGCCATTCCTCGATGCTTGCCACGAACAGTCTCATCTATATCGTTCTAGCATCTTTTTAAATTATAAGATATATAGTGGATATTGGTGGTATAGACCTGTGAAGGTGAATTACGTGGATTATTGTGTATATAGAAGGTTAATGACAGTTAATGTTTCGGGTAAAAGGATTAGAAGGAATCCTAGGATACTCATTTATGGTACATGTGTGAGAGACGAGTACCCAGATTTATTTTCGAAGCTGGCTTCAGGCAGAATCCCGTTGGCAGTCTGCATGGAGGACGAACATATGAACATGGTTGCACTTAAGCTCGCCTCCATAGCTTCTAGGGTGAAATTAGAAGAAGTTGTGGTGCTTACTGTGGACGGATCCCCACATTGTATCCAACTCCACATGGCAGTAGAGGAGGTTTCGAAGATAGTTGGGGGTCTACCAGTAAAACACTATGTCGTGGAAAAAGGCGTGTTATGGGAGATTGACCCCCATATAGTTAAAATAGCAAGGTATCTTCATAGGGTAAAGAAATTGTACGATAAAAGCCTGCAATCTCAAGCCACCTAAATGCATCTAAGGAAAAGTTGCTTCAACTCGTCCCTTGGAGGAACACGTGGATTCTTGTTGAGGTTATAGCCTTGATATTTTAGGGTGTTTTCGACCAGGGAATCCACATCCCCACTTTAATACCGATATCGCTTAAGGTTTTCGGTGTCCCCATGGCTTCCAGTAGGCCTATTAAAGCTTAAACACGCTTCATAGATGTCTCTTCTACATTGAGGTGGGCTGTTTCGACGCCTAGTAGCTCAGCTATTTCGGCGAATGATTCTATTGCCGCTGGACGGGTGTATTCGGCCCATATGGATAGAATTACCGCTAAGCCTATACCATGATGTACCTTAAGATGAAAGGTGCTGATCGCATGTTCCATTGCGTGAGCTAATGCCACTCTAGAAACATCGATCGCATAGCCTGCAAGCATGCTAGCCCAAGCCAACATCGCTCTCACCTCGATATTAAACGGTTTTTGGCTACAAGGGGGCCGAAACGCCCTATTATCCTAATAGCTTCTGTAGCATAAAGCTTCGATGAAAGGTTAGAATCCTTATTCACGTAGGCTTCCAGTGCATGGATTAACGCATCAACGGTGGTCCCGACACTTAACTTCTCTGGAAGGGTTAACATGAGCTCTGGATCCACTATAGCTACCTTAGGATAAAAGCCAGGATACGCAAAAGCCTCTTTTAACTCTCTCTTTATGATCGCTTATAACAGTGTATCCGTCCACCTCACTTCCAGTCCCGTGGGTCGTTGGCACAGCTGTAACGGGTAAAATATCCTATGATCTTTTTTAAAAACCGTACGAGCTCATCGACTTCACTTTCACCTGCCGCCACAGCCGCAACGAACCTGGCTACGTCAAGTGAACTGCCTCCACCTAAACCTATAATTAGGTCGCGTTCCTCCTTTACAGCGAGCTCCGACGCCTCCTTCACCATATTTATCGAAGGATTTGTAGTGACCCGCGTACACGGTTACCCTTACTCCGTGTCTTTCAAGGCTCTTTGAAGCTCTATCAAGGTAGCCGTACTGCTTCATGGAACCTCCCTTAGAGGTTACGATTAAGGCTTTGGAGCCATGCATTTTAGCTTCTTCTCCAAGCTTATTCAAAACCCCTTTACCAAAAACTAGTTTAACTGGATTCCCGTACTCGATGTAAACCATTTTACCACAATTGGCTAATGGATGGGAAAATTTTAAGGATTGCCATGGCTCTATTTGAAAAATATCTCTAGTACCTTCGCATGACACCTAACTAAATATCCCTCCCCAAACTTTGTGACACAATCCTGCAGTTTGAAAAGCTTTCCGTCAGCTTCAACAGTTTTAGGTGTCTCCTCTACATATAATGCCAGAGGCCCGTGCTCTACAGCCTCTAAAAGTACCTTACGTTCACTTATGTTTAATCTCACTATACCCAAGGGCGCAAGATACTTGCTAGTTAATCCTATAGGTGCTATACCCTTTCTAATCGGAGAAATAACATAAACCTTTGCTCCATAACTCCTTAGGACGCCTGAAATAGTTTTATCTGCATCCACAGCATGGAAGACCCCGCTTATGCCCTCGTATACTAGAAACTTATCTCCTTTCACTGGAGTATCCTCCTTAACCTTAACAGTATATTTTAACGTGGCATTTTTCAGGTTCAAGTTGAAGACCCCGACCACACCAACGTCGCCGAAGCCCTCCACCCGTATCCTTGTGAAGACTTTTAAAACCTCGTTGCCGTTTAATGGGTCACTGAATATCGAATCTACTGTAGGTAGAGCAGGAGCGTCTGGCCTAAGGACTCTACCGTCTGAAAGACAGATCTTCGGAAACTCTCTTGACAGCTTTTTTAGAACTGAAGGTGAAACGTATATTGGAGCGCCTGAAAGAGACCTTAAAATTAAACCGAGATAAGTGTCCCGACCATCCCTTAACACACCATAGTCTGGCCATGCTATTGCCGATAGCCACAAGGAATTTAGGATACAGGAATACATGTAGACCCGTGCATCCTTAAACTCTTCATCGTCGCCAGCATGGAACACAGGGGAGAATGTGGCGTTGAGATAGAATTCAGGTAGGTGAGGTAAACAGTTTATGACACTCATATTCTTCCTTTTCGCAGCCTCCTCGAAACCGCCGTAGATTAAGGAGGTTATCTCCATCAAGGGTATCTGAGAAGACTTAAATTCGGGTACCTGGCCATCAAATATTTTCACAAATCTTATGCCATGCTTTCTTAGAAGACCCAGGAAATCCAGGAACTTATCGAATGCCTTGTAAATCTTGTTGCCATCTATAATGGACCTAAAGTTTATTTCCAAACCTATTTTCATGTCTAAAGACCTCATTTTTTCGCTGACTCTTCTCATATCCAAGTCGTTTATCAAATCCACACCAGCTTCATGCCCGTGGTCTCCAATCAGCACATATCCGGCTTTAAACTTCTCTGATATCCCAGCAAGAAAAGATTCACAATCATCTAGGTTCCTACAATTAATACCTATCCTTTTTAAAAAGTTAGGAAATGTTTTTTCGCTACGAAGGCTTGTGGAGAGCCCCATAAGTTGGTTTTGCAACTTAAGAAACCTGTTGAACAGATTGTACGGGCTCTTCCCCCATATTAATGCCACAAATGGTATGGAGTCACCTTTGTTTGTTTCAAGCATACTTATAGGCGTTAAATAAAGCTCCCTCCCATGCTTCTTCATGTTTGAAATATATCCGGTTGAGTTTAAGGGTGCTAGGAGAAAAAACAGGCTATTTTTCTTGAAAAACAGGTGGTTTAATAAGGTTTTATCGCTAAGGGATTCTAGGTCTTCACATTTAAACGGAATAGCGTAGCCCTTTCTTCCACGCTTGTAGACCAGTAACTGTGTGACGTCATTCGGTAGAGAAAGCTCCATTACAGCCGGAGGATCCTTAAGCTCAACCTCTTCACCCACCTTCCCGTATGCTAGTAGTGCGCCGCCACCTCCCCTTATTATCCTCATATAGAATTTGATGTCCCTCGAATATACATCTACCTCCGTAAACGGTTCTCTTGGCTCATTGAAATTCATTGCACCTATACCCTCCGCTAACATTGGAAAGTCGAGTCGACTTCCATTCTTAAAATAGAAGGTTACCTTCATTTTTCTAAGGAACTCCCCGAAAGGAGTTTTGAATGAAAGTCCATCACTAGACATCTTCACAGAATAACCGTCGAATGAAATTACCGAAGTCTCTCTCATGACGGTAGGAGATAGAAAAGGAACATATTTTAAGGTTGTCTTTACTCTATGATTGGGATAAAAATGGAAAGGGAAGTTATAGTAACAACAACCCCCGAGATCCCAGGATACAAGGTCACCAAGGTTATTGGATTTGTGCACGGATCTAGTGTACGAACCAGAGGAATAGGAGGAAAAATTATAGCAGGAATAGAGGCAATAGTTGGAGGAAGGGGAACCGCCTACCTTCATGAACTCGAAAAAGCTAGAGAGGAGGCAATAAACCATCTAAAAAGCAAGGCTAGACAAATGGGGGCAAACGCAGTAATAGGCGTGGACGTTGAAACAACCGAAATACTCGAGGGATTCATAATAGTTACAGCTTACGGAACAGCTGTAGTAGTTAAACCTGAATCAGAGCCTGCTCAATAATAACCTTAAGCTCATCCTCTATCTCTTCATCACCTTTATCACTCTCCAAGAGCTGGTATCTAGCATATTCTTTCTTTAATCCAGAAGGTTTTTCCACGCAAACCAGCTCCAGGCTTCTCTTAACCGGATGGGTCTTAACAGTGACATAGGCTCTCACAATGTTGGCTAAGACAGCCTCACTAAAAACTAATACTTGGTCGCCTAGAAACAGAGCCAGCCTATAATGTTTATGCCCTTTAGGGACCCCTATTAAAACCCTTTTCACATTCTCGTTAGGATAATACTTTATTTTTGCATCATTTTGAGCCATAGATTTAAGAAAAATAGAGTACATATAAATTCTGTTTAAAGGGATGAAGTCGCGAAACCGCTCTGAAAAGTGATGAAAAGCCCGGTGAATGACCCTTCTACCTAGAGTCTTCAACCTTAATATACTTCCGGAACTCTTTAAGCACCCCATTAACATAGTGGTCTTCGATCACCGTCTTGAAAACAAGGTTTCTTTTTCTACCCTTAACTGCGTAGAGACCTAAGGTGATCTGCGTAAACCAGACTTTCATGCCCCCAGAAGTTTTTTCGTCTAGAAGAACATACTCGAACTCATACCCTTTGGAATGGAGATCTTTTAAATATTCAACGAGCCCCTCTTTATCCTTCTGAGAATAATGTTCCTCCACTTCACTTAAAACCTTGTTGAGTGAAACCTTTCTAGGCTCCAGCTCGTATTTCTTTAACAGGAAATCCTCCATATTATCCTCAATTATAATACTTTAGCAAGTATATTTAAATCAACTGCTACATATCATCGCATGGGATTTTCATTTATCGTAAAAAGGGAAGCGAAGGTGGTATGAGGAGAATATTGGTAAAAATATGCTCTGTTTCTTTCAATAGCTTTATATTTTAAATAACCTCGTAAAAGCCTTGTGGTTTAAATGTCCAGTGTAGCTATAATCGGCACAGGGCGCGTAGGCTCAACTGTAGCCTACTCCCTACTCTACTCCAAGCATGTGGATGAACTTGTTTTAATAGACATATACAAGAACCTGGCGGAGGGAGAGAAACTGGATATAGGGCATGCCGCCGCCTCCCTTGAAACCGATGTAAGGCTGTCTTCAAGCGATAAAGTGGAGGATGCAGAGGGATGCGAGCTCATAATAGTGACAGCAGGCTATCCGAGGAAACCGGATATGACTCGAATGGACCTCCTTGAGAAAAACCTTCATATAATGAAAGAGTTAGGGCGGAAAATAAAGGAATTTAAGTATAAACCTGTGGTCATCGTGGTTACGAATCCAATAGATGTTCTAGCATTCTATTTACAGAGGAAACTTGGTTTCCCCTGGGGCAAGGTAATCGGGTTCGGAAGCTCCCTTGACACTGCAAGGCTACGTTTCATATTGTCGCAGAAACTTGGTAAACCAGTGTCTTCGATCCAGGCCCTCGTGATAGGGGAACATGGTGAACACATGGTTCCGCTGTTCAGTAGAGTCACAGTCGAAGGCAACAAGGTGAAACTGGAAAACGTCCATGAAATTAGAGAAGAACTCATTGGTTCAGCGGCAAGGGTCATATCTCTTAAAAGGGGCACATGGTTTGGACCTGCAGCATGTATAAAGGATCTAGTGGAGAAGATCATTACAGATTCAGGCGAAGTCGTTCCCGTTTCGGTGAATCCCAAGGGTAGATATGGTGCTGAAGGATTATCCATCGGGGTACCCTGTAGGGTTTCCACTGAGGGGGTTACCGAAGTAGTTGAACTGGATTTAGCGCCTTTAGAGGAAACATGGTTTAAAGAGGCAACAAGATATCTAGAAGAAATGGTGAAAAAAATCAGGTGAAGTATATGAACGACCACGGGGAAATGGAGTTAGACGTGAACGATTTTCTAGATGAAGTCAGGAAAACCCTTTCCAGCAAAATCGCCGAAAGCATGAAGATATTCTTAGATGAGATAAAGAAGGAACGAGGTGGACTACTGTTAACCACCGAGGAACTAGTGCTTTTCCTAGTCGAGGATTGTAGGGTCCAGTTTGGAAAAGTCGCTATTCTGCTTAAACGTCTGGGTTTTAGCGATTCAGATATACGTTACTTCTATACGTTGACGGGGCCGTCCCTAGATGAAGCGAGGTAACATTAAGTACTAGGATTTGTAGCAGAAGATCGGGCCAAAAATGTACCCAGAAACTTTTTAACACGCTTGGAAAACCCCTATGGAAAATATAATATTAAATTATGTAAATTATATGTCTGCTTGGAGGATTGATGCATTTGAATGGAGTAGAGTTCATTTACGCGGACTATAGGGACTTGAAAAATGGTTTAACAACAGATATCTATTTCCTTAGAACAAAGAAGATTCTGGAAAATGAAGGATTAGATAACGTTGAGGTTAACGCCGAGTTTACCCCCAGCAGTTTTCCAAAAGGTTATCCATGGGCGGTGCTGGGAGGGTTAAGGGATGTCGCTAAGCTTCTTGAGGGTCTCCCAGTGGATGTAGATGCTATCCCTGAAGGAACCGTTTTCTTCAAGGAAGACTACTA
Source organism: Thermoprotei archaeon (assembly GCA_003650675.1). Taxonomy (GTDB): domain Archaea; phylum Thermoproteota; class Thermoprotei; order Thermofilales; family B20-G17; genus B67-G16. The sequence goes on from QMRH01000057.1 coordinate 9,076, forward strand.
CGGTGTAAAGGAGCCTGTAATCAATATACGGGGACCCTACGCTAGTTTCGCGATCTACGAGACACCTATACTAGGTTTCCTGGCATATGGTTCAGGGGTCGCTACAAAAGCCTCCAGAATAAAGCTTCTAGCCGGCGACGCCATAGTTCTATCCTTCGGTGCCAGGAGAACCCATCCAGCAGTCTCCCCCTTCAACGCATTTTACGCATATATAGGTGGATGTGATGGAGTGTCATGCGTCCTTGGAGCAGAAAAGTTTCTGGGAATAAAACCGACTGGCACGATGCCCCATAGTCTAATGATAATATTTAAGGCTTTAAGGGGAGACCATACAAAAGCCTGGGAAGCCTTCGATAAACACATGCCACCGGACGTCCCTAGAATAATCTTGGTTGACACATTCTACGACGAGAAAACAGAAGCCTTAATAGCGGCAGAAAAACTTGGGCCAAAAATATACGGAATAAGGCTAGATACCCCCAGCTCTAGGAGGGGAGACTTATCGAAGATCGTACGTGAAATTAAATGGGAGCTTAAACTACGGGGCTTTGATCACATCAAAATAGCAGTATCAGGGGGGATCGACGAAGACTCTATACCCTTACTAAAAACGGCGGGGGTCGACGCCTTCGGTGTAGGCTCTGCGATAGCAAACGCCCGTATAATAGATATTGCGATGGATATAACTGCTGTGAAGAAGGATGGCAGATGGATTCCAATAACTAAAAGGGGAAAGTTTTCGGGGATTAAAACCATTTATAGATGTCCCTCATGTTTCATAGATATAGTGGCGTCAACCGACAAGGAGGCCCCAGCATGTCCTAAATGTGGATCAAAAATGCAAAACCTTATGAAACCGGTTATACGAAACGGTAAAATAGTCATGGATTTCCAGACTCCAGAAAAAGAAAGAGAATACGTGCTGCAACAGGTTAGGAGGCTTAAACTTGACAAAAAACCATGGGAATGAAAACAGGTTAAAGTCTAAGGGGACTTTACGTAGATTTCTGAGCGAGGCATGTAAGGGTGCTTTCACACGAGAGAGCATCGCAAGAAAACTGGGGATGACTGAGGGGGAAGTAGACCTAGTTTTAAGCATACTTGTATCACATGGATTCATTCTGGAGGAGACCTTGAACTGTGCTCCCTCCCTCTGCAGTAAATGTTTCTTGAGAGAAACCTGCTACTCCAACGTCAAGAAGGGATATGTCAAGTTTTATAGGATAACCGAGAAGGGGCGGAGGATTCTTGAAGAA
>QMRH01000058.1 GCA_003650675.1 Thermoprotei archaeon
ATGTCTATTTCCTTTAACTCTGGATTGCTCCTCATAGCCATTGATAATTGCAGTATAGAATTAAAATCATACGGATCGATTCTATTTATATCTACTCCAGCTCTCGATAGAGCTGAGAAAACTTTAGCTACTTTTTCCCCAAAATTTACGAACTTGTTAATCGTATCTATCGCATCTAACAAATCACCAATAGTTACTTTCTCAGCTGACATAACTAATCATCCCTACTTAGCGAATCTAACTACCAGAACGTTATTCTCCCTGTAAACCGTAGTTAATACCTTAATTCTTCTTGATTCTATGGTCTTTTTTACCTGTCTATCAAAGTATTCGACTATCGAATTCACGTCCATTAGAAAAGTTAGGTTCACGTAATCTTTTACGTCAACGAATACTTCACTTCTTATTTTCATTTTGTTTAACTCCCCTTTTACTCTGTTTATGTCTTTATCTACTTCTTCTTCGTTTACTTCAGCTCTCGAAACTATTTTGGTTATCAAAACGTCGTCTTTTATGGACGATTTAACGTTTATGTCTTTTCCCAGCTTTCTCATTTTGGATACAGTTCTTCTCTGGAAAAACTTAGTTAAGTCGTCTTCATCGATTAATAGGTAAGCTACGTTGTCTCTACCTTTTGGAACGTAAACATCAGCTCTTATGCCTAATTGCGTGAACTTACTCAAACCTTCTCTAAGTGCTTTTGCTAATTCGCCTTTTCTCCTTTGTATAAGTGCATACTGTTGTCTCTTGTCCATTTAAACCACCTAAAAAAAAAGTAAAAAAAGGATCGTTAGGTTAACCCTTAGACCCAGACGAACCTCTTTCTTTCACAGTGCTTCTGAGTTTATCTACTGCTGACGCTAAGAGCCTTCTAACTGGGTCACCTGTTGGTAAGTCCAGTTCTGTTACAACGGTATTATAAGCTTCCTCGTATGTCATTCCTCTTCTCTTTACCAATTTCATTATTCTCATCAAAAGAGCTTTCGCAAGACCACTGTATATGTGCGGAACGTCCTTAACGTCCTCAAATGCCTTAGCAATTGCATCATCTCTGTCGTCCTTGTAACTAAAGAATCCAGCACCCCATGCTTCACCCATCGCATCAACGACTTCAGTCGCAAGAACCATTGGAATCCTACCACCTCTGCTTAGGTAGTCGTACATTTTCGCTTTGTATCTTGGGACAGAACTACTCCCATACACTTTTCTTCTACCCGCCATAGTTATAGTTACAAATAAATAGTTTATAAATCCTTTCCTAATCCATCTAATTTGTTGTTTATCAGAATAGTGAGCATTCTCGACAGTTTAGTTATCTTTTCCTTACTCTTAAATAACACGTTCCAATGTTTAGGTTTGGGATTACTTATAACCCTCGACCAGTTAAATATCTCCCTCTTATAATCACTACCCAAAGCAAGTTGTATTACTACTATTTCTTCGTCACTTATCTTCCTTTCACTACTCGCATATACGTATATGTGGATTCCCTTTCTCGTTTCGAATACTTCAACTTCCTCTACGAATACCTTTAGTATGTCTTCTACGAACTTAATCTTGTTAGTAAACTCTTCGGCAAACTTATTAGGATTAGTAGGTTTGTAGTCAATATCAATTAAAAAGGTGTATTTATTCATACAACACTACACCTCCTTCTCTTCTATCATCTTCTTTAACCTACTCTTCCACTTACTATACTTAGGCTCAGTCCATATTGGACTATCTTTAAGACAGTTGAATATCGTAGCTAATTCGTTTCTGTTCTCAGCTAAGTTAATTAACTCCCTAAAAACTCTGTATTGAACAGTTAGTGGTAACATTAAGATATTGTCACACTCTCTATTTACGATAGCTATTCTATCAAACGTTTCCGACTCTTTGAATTCGTTTATTATTTCGTCTGCTCTCTTTCTGTAACTCTCTCTCCTTAGCTTTTGTATCTTACTTCTAATAGCTTTTCTAATTTCATCGTAACATGGTTCGTAGTTTTGTCTGTTGTTGCCTATCGTGTAGTATAGGTTTCTTAGCTTAGTTATGTCAGTTTCAGTTTCGACAGTTTTCCAAGCTCTTTCACAACTTTCCTTTTGTATCTTTTCTATATTGTCCTCAATTAACTTTATCAGCTCTTCTTTCTTCTCTTCACTTAACGCACTTCTTCTAACTCTCGTAATTAATCTTCTTAAATCTCGGACACTTCGTGTAGTTCTCATTATTTCCTCTTTTCTCCTCCTAAAGTAAGATTCAACTCTTTTTAATGCTCTTTCTCTCGTAATTTCTTTCTTTTTAACAGCTTCTTTAAGTAATTCGTTTCTTCTTTCTCTTTCACATTCAATTACCTTTTCCCTAAACGGTTCGAATAGAAAATTTTTCCAAGTCCAAGTATTCATGATTCTCTTCATTATTTCGTTTAACTTACCTTCCGTTTCCGCTTTCCTTATTCTTTCACACCATCGTATCACTATTTGATTAAAAATCCTTGCCGACCTTTCCCTTAGTAAGCTAAGTAGTTCTCTATACTCCTTTTCCGTAATTTTGCCCGTAATAAACGCTTCACCTAAATCTTTCTCGATAGTTTTAATATCTACGACTTTTTCTGCTCTTTCTATTCTCGTTTTAAATACGTCAATTCTCGCTCTTTCAATTCTACTTTTAGTTTCTTCCCTTACTTTTTCTATTTCCCTTCTTAGGAAGTCCATTTCCGTTTCGGTTATCCAATCTACTATTTCTTCTAACGCTTCGGTTACGTATGGTTCAAAGTCTCTTTCGTATTGTCTTATCCTATCCCACTCGGCTTTTTCGTATCTTTTAACTAAAAACTCGATGTCCGTTATTTCACCTTCAAGTCCCTCGTTAATGTCTTTGTAGTATTCCATAACTTCTTTAAATTCTGACGTATCGGATTTGTATTCGTCTAACAAGTCTTTAGAACGTAACAATCTAACCAAAATAAACCAAAACTCTTTCATGTATCTCTCAAAAGCTTTTTCAAATTCGTTTGCGATTTTCTCTCTAATGTTCATTGGTATTGGTTCTGGGAACACTTCATGCTTTTCTATTTCTCCGTCCACTGTGATTTGAATATGTATTTGGTGATGTTTACGTCTTGTGTATTTCAGCTTAAGCATCCATTCAAACTTAAATACCTTAGTCAGTAACTTGTTCTCTATTTCCTCTGGTCGTATTTCGTTTCCTTCTTCGTCTATGATTACGTATTCACCTCTTTCGACCTTTCCTTGTATTATTAAAGCTCTCGTTCTCGTTAGTCCTTGTCTTCTCATTAAATTGTAGAAAGTAGTTAAACTGAGCATTCCTTTGCTTCTTAGATACGCTACGTCTCTTACTACGGCTGGGAACTCTTCGACCATTCCGTAAAAGCTAACTTTGAACACGGACACCACCTCTTTTAACTTATTAAAACAATGAAAATTAAAATACTTGGTTGACCTCGAATCGAGTGGAAACCCCGACCACCATAGTGATACGGGTTTCCGCCCGTTTCGGGGATTCAACCCACGCCTCGAATCGAATGGAAATCCGTATCTCTATAGTGGTACGGGTTTCCACTAATTTCGAGGATAACTCCTATAGATACCGAACTCTGTCGAGAAACCTTCAAAAAATTTGCACACAGTTTTAACAGCTTTATTTCGGTAAAGAAGCTACGAGAAGTCTCAGTTTACCCGACCTATACACTATAGTGATACGGGTTTCCACAAATTCTTGGGTTAACCCTGATACCTATACCTATAGGTTTTTATAAGACCTTGTATATAAAAAAGTTGAATAAAAACCTATAGGTCAACTTTTTAGGGTAAGTTATCCCCCAAAAAGGCGGAAACCCGTATCACTATAGTGCTACTATTTTCCGCTTATTTCGAAGACAACTCCTATAGGACATTCGCAGTCTAAAAGAATATAATATGTTATATTATATTCTTTTAGACCACCTGCTACCTACCTTACCGATTAGGTTTAGGTTTTGTAATGTATTTAGATACCTGTAAACTTGGGATTTCTTTAGTCCTACCTTTTCTGCTATTTCTTGTGCTGTTTTGCCATTACATACATCTAATATCGCTAAAGCTACCTCTGACAACTGAACTCCAAGATACCCTACTTGATGTAGGTTATAGAATTGTAGTGCAAACTTAACGTCCTTTTCGTTAATTGTATTGTCTTTCCTAGCCACACAATGGACAGCAGATAAACGAATTAAATCGTCGTGACATCGTGTATAATATCCTCCCTCAGCCTCTGGAACTAATCCCTCCTCTTCTATCTTCTCCAGTAACATGTCGTTCATGTCCTCTGGTAATATCACTACGTCTATCGGTTCTTCTGGGATTCGTTTCGTATCAATTCTAATTCTTCTACCTTCTTTCTTCAGTTTTACTGCTTCTCCTTTGTCCATTGCTAAGTTAAGACAGAAACAACGTGAAAATAACATTTTAATGTCCGTATCTTGTAAAATCTGTTCGCTTGCAGTTCCAAATATACATGCCGTATGTACTTGTAACGTTAGCTTTCCTTCTTCAGCAATATATTTGCCACCAGTTACAGCTTTTTCTATTCTTTTCTCTACGTATCCTTGAAGACTTCTCGTAGCCGTTCCTTGTTCTGTTAATTCGTTCAATAGTTTCTTAGCTTTATTTTCTAACGTCATTACTTCATCGAATATTGTTAATCTGTAACCACTGTTAGCTAAACTTCCCGTATATATCCTACCTTGTCTTACTGTTCCTACTATTCCCGCTACTGTAAAGTCGTTTACGTAGTTTGCTAATCTTTTTTCCTCTAACTCCTTTGCCATCGTAGAAAAACCGAATCCGAATGGTTTTCGTATAAAAATATTAAGAGTAGGTCTTACTGTTCTATCGAGTTTCTCGTCGTATATTTTGATTATTCTCGAACTTACAATAGCCGACTTAATCAGTTTCTCCAGCATACGTTTTTTCCCCCTTTTATAACGTTAGTAACCCTATTTCTCTTACCTTCTTTAAGTATCTGTCCAATTTCTTAAACTCGATTACTGCGTCTCTAATTCTTATTTCTTCTTCCTTTGCCAATACTATTACCCAATCTCCTTTCTTGTATCCGAGTGCTAAAAGAATAGGTGACAGAACTATGTTCGTTCCGTAGTGGTTTCCACCGATTTTAAATAAGCACCCGTATTGGTCTTTTCTGATGATTATGTCTCTTCCTTGAACTCTAACGAATACGTTGTCTCCTCTCTGAAACCCAGCTATTAAACACGCTTGACCTATTTTGATACATAGTTTAGGTCTTCTGGTTGGATTTTTACCCATACCTCTTTCGGATACTGTTCTTAAGTCACAGTATTTCCAATTATACTTGTAAAATAGGTTGTATAGTAGAAATACCTTTTCTTCGAGTTCTGGGATTTTATTCTCTGGTATGTGTTTGTGTTTCATTTCGTGTGGGAAAACCGTCATACTTAATCACCTCATCCAAACTTCAGTGATTAATTTACCGTCTTTAATTAGCATTTCAGTTCTAATTCTAATTCCTTCGAATGTTTCAGATTTCTTTTTACGTTGTCAGCAATAGCTTCAATTACCCAATCCGTGTCGTTTTCTTCGAATTCGTATTCTACAGGCACTCCTTTTGGCATAAAAATAAATTTATCAGTCGCCATACCACATCACCTCAACAACTTAGTATTTTTAAGTAGAAACTCATATACGTTGTCCACCCTAATTCCAGATAAGTCTTTACCTCTCCACTTTATGATAACTCCGTAGTATTTTCTCCTTCCGTTTCTAATTTCTCTTTCGCATAGAATCACTCTATCAAAGTATCCAAAGAAATCGAATAACTCTTTTAGTCTCTTAGGTAGTCTCGTTTCGTCTGTTTCCGTTAGAATCTTGTCTATGTTATAGCTTCTTTCTTTACCTCTTATTTCTTCTATTACTTTTGTTGGGATTAATTCTGTGACTATGAAGTGAACTTTTCCTTTAGCTAATCCTCTTAATACCTCCATTTGCCATTCGTTAGGTAGTTGGTAATCGAATCCCGTTAAGTGAAACGTATTCGTATCTTCTATTGGTATCTCTTTTTCCCCTCTCCATACTTTACCCACTTTTAGATACTGTTCCCTTGCTGTTATTCTTGCTTCCATGTTTAAACTGAATGGGTCAATTATAATTGCGTGAACTTTGTCTTGAAAGTTTAATGCGTAGTCTTTGAACTCTAAGAAATTGCTCGGAGTTACGAGAATTATGTTTTTGTCGATTTCTTTGGTTATTTTACCTTGATTTTTTAGCTCTTCCCACTCGTCCAAGCTTCCACTTTCGTTGTCTATATACAATACTCTCTTCTTTTTGTTCGCTAAGTTTAGTGCTATTCTAACCGCATTGTAGGTTTTTCCGTGTGCCGTATGACCAATTAACAAAATCCTTTCAATCTTCCTACTTAACTTATCCAGAACTCCCGTAATATCACCCCCTTTTACTTTTTTTCAAAATATTCGCATACGTCTCCAAGTCCCGAATCTACGATAGCGTTACGTTTAGTGCATCTAACTACTTTTACGTACCTTTCTTTTTTTGTCTTACCAAACTTGTTTACTGAGTATCTGTACAGTGGAAATCCGTACTTACATTGTAAACAATTTCTCGGAGAAGGAAAAATAAAAACCAAGAAAAATCACCTCTTTAATCTTTTTTTATCTTTCCCTTTACTTCAACTCTGTAATAACTACTTTCCGTTAAGAACTTGTCGAGTATTCCTTTTTTCTTTAGGTATTTTCTGACTTTGTTCGTATCTAATCTCTTACTCTTTACTTTAGTTACGTTCACTATGAAATTGTCTGTTTCTTCTTTACCTTCAACTCTTTGTATTAGTATATCTCTTAGAGTATTCGCCATTTTTTGATATTCCTCTATTGCGTCTTTTGATAACATATAAAACATAGCTATCGTATCTAAATCCGCTTTCATAGGTTCTCCCTCCTCAAAATTCGGACAATTATAATTTCCGAGAACTATTCTCTCTCTTTTCTTACAAATTCCCACGTTTCCTTCCAAAATTAAAAAATTGGAACAGTTACTGCACGTTACTTGTTTAATCTCTTGAATAGCTTTAACTTTGAGTTTCTTTTTACTTTTCATACTATCACCTTTCTGCTTTGTTTAGTAACTCTTCAACCCATCCAAATCTCTCTTTAAACTCTTTCCACTTCTTGGATTCAGTTTTTTGTTTAGTTTTGGGTTTGGTTTTGGGTTTAGTTTCAGTTGTAGTTTTAGTTTCAGTTCTTGGTTTGGGTTTAGTTTCGGTTGTAGTTTTAGATTCAGTTCTGATTGACAGTTTAATTATACCCGATTTACGTAAGTAATATAGTTGTCTAATCATCTCTTTTCCCTCTCTATTCTTCTTTTTACGAATTCTATGAGTTGGTTCAATTCGTAGGCTACGTTTCTTTCCCACTGTTCCGCTATTTCCTTCAAAAGGTATTGTTCCAGTGTTACCTCATTTACGTCCTCTACTTTAGTTAGGAAAGTTTGATAGTGTATGGGGTCAAATACAACTGTTATCTTAGCTACTCCTTCAGTTACGGTTACTGTTACCTCCCTCGCTTTACTCAAATCTACCACTCTCATGTCGTGATACAGTCTCATTTACATCATCTCCAAATCAAACGTTTAAGACCATGTCAGATTCGGTAACTTTCCGTATAAACCTATACAACCTCTCAAATCTAACTTTCATATCACCTTCCGACTTGTTCATTAGTTCTTTCAGTTCGTCCAATGTAATTACGGGTATTAGTTTCCAATTGTTCACGAATATTAACAAGTGATATTGTCCACACTCGTCACACTTTACTAACAGTAGCTGAAACTTGTCTATTATCTCAAAAGAGAAATGTTCCTTACATTTTTCTATCATTCTCACTACCTCCTTCTTTTTCTAATCCGATTAAGGCTTTCAATAACTCGTCTTTTTCGTAGTCTAACTCTTCAACTACTACACGATACAATTGTAAAAATGCCGGCATTCTTTTGTTTACTGTAATAACCGCTTTTATCCAATCTTTAACTGTTTTAAATCCGCTCTTATCTACGAATTCGTCTAAGTCAACTACTGTTTTGTCTTTTTTGATTACTTTCCATTTTCCCAATCTTGCTACACTACCTACTCTTTCTTTCTTTCCTTTGCCTATTCTCATACCTTTGTAGTAAATGTAAACTCCGTTTTCATCTATTACTTTACTTCTCTGTGGTCGTATCGTGTAAACTTCCTCGTTTTCTATCAGATACTTAATCGGCTCAAAAAGAGAAAAAGTAATTTTAGACCTTCTCTTTCCCATAACTACACCCCCTATTTTACTAATATTGCCGACACCTTATTCAACATTTCAAACTTTTTCGAATAATCTCTTGTTCTCGTATGGTGAGTTACGTATTCTGTAAATGCGTTGTAAGTATTCCACTTTTCCATTTTAACGTCCTTCAGTTTCTCTTTTAGTTTCTTTAAGTTTTCCTCCTTTTTCTTTGCGATTTTGTATTTCGTGTATTGTATCCCAAAGTCCTTAATTCCCGTTTTTTGTTGTATTAAGTGTACAACCTTCGCCTCTGCTGTTTTACTCAATTTCAATCCGTCTAATATTGCGAATACGTCTAACATACTTATTTTACCTTCCGCTAACGTTTTAATTACGTCTGCTACGTTCCGTAAAGAATCTATCGTTTCGATTACTGCGTCTTTTACTTTGCTAAGGTTCGTTCCTAAACTCGTCCTAAAGTGTTTCGTTACTATCTTTAGGATTTCTCTACCGAGTACCATTTGATTTAGGCACGTAAAGTTCATTCCGTATCCTAATACGTTGATTCCAAGTGACGTATCGTAGCTATTAGTTACTAAGATTCCAAATCCTACTTTGTCGTCTTTTATTTGTTCTTGGAACAGTAGTATCTTGTAGAACAGTTTTCCATACATTTTTCCGTAGCTTATTCGTTTGGCTAACGGTTCTACGTTCATTTCGTTTAATGCTTCGTCCACTATTTTTACTACGTCTTCGTGTTGAACTAACTCATAGTTTTTGTTGACTATCGAATATAAGTATCCCGATTCGCTACATATCGCCTTTAGGTGACCTATCTCTTTCCAGCTGTTACCTACCTTAATTCCGATAGGTCTTTCAACTGCCTTCGGTATTTCGAACTCCATAACACCACCTCCCTAAAAAAAAGTAGTAAGGATTGTTTATCTAATTAAGAAACCCAATAGCTCTTTTAGTTTGTCTTCTACTTTACCCATTATCTCTTCTTTTACGTTGTTGTAGATTTCGCACTCTATTTTGCTCATTTTACTTTGTAGTTCCTTTTCTTTCTTGTATAGTTCGTCTATTTTTCTCTCAATTTCTTCAAGCTCTTTCTTTAGTTTCTTGTATGCTTCGTTTTCGTTTAGTATCTTTTTGTGTAGTAGGTTCATGTATATTCTTGCCGTATTTCGTAGTCTTTGTTCGTATTCCTTGAATATCCACTTTTTGTCAATTCTACTTACTTTCATCAACTCCTCAAACTCTTTCTTTATCTCTTCGAAATTGTATTCGGTCTTACACTTACTTTCTCTCATACCTACACCTCCTTTAACTACTTTTTCAACTAAAAAACTAAAAAATCTAAAAAAAACGGTTAATTTAACGTTCTGAGAAGTCGTAATCTACCTCGTAATCTGGGTCGAATATTTCACTTCCTAACCCTGTTATAACTTCGTAACTACAGTTCGGACAGTAGTATAAATCGCCTCTAAAGTATCCTGCGTGGTATCCGTATCTTACTGTTACCCCGTTTTTCTTACACTTTAGAATACTTCCACATTTAGCACAAATCATAGTTGGCATAATTGTATCACCTCACTTATACGGATTGCACTCGTCGTAAACCTCTACGTCCTTTTCGTTGTCTTCCGATCCTCTTTTCTCTAAAAGCTCTATTATCTGTTCAAATACGTCGTATGCTATTACCACGAACTCTCTGTCTATTTCTATTTCATACCTAAGTGTTATGGATTTAGGTTCGTCAAGTACTGTTTCTCCGTCTATGTCCAACTCTTCTATTCTTTTTTTCATCTTGTTCGTTATGACTTTCTTAAGTGCCTTTTGTATTATGTCTCCCTTATACAGCTTTATTAGGTTTATACACTCCTCGTATCGGTTTTCACTCATAACTTTATCACCTCTCTTCTAACATTAATTCTGGAAAACTCGGAAGTTCTTTATCTTCAATAAGAGCTTTGAGAGTTTTACTATACCACTC
>QMRH01000059.1 GCA_003650675.1 Thermoprotei archaeon
CTCATCGGCTTACCGAAATACATGTACCTAGATATCCAGATATAAATTTCATGGCGAAAAACTATAGGTAAAATACTTGCAAATCACCATAATCACGAAAATAACTCAAATAAGCGAATAGTCTTAGTTTTCGATTTAAAGGTCTACTATTCCAGCCTCACTTATGTAAAATACAACCTCACGTTCCGCATGTTTAGGCGAGTCGATTATACGTGCAATTCTCTTACCTTCTTTACCCTTTTTGAGCCATATTCTATATGTGCATCCATGGGCTACTACGTTTCCACCAGCTGGTCTAAGTGGATTGCCAAAGAAGACGTCGGGTGCAGCAATAACCTGGTTTGTTACCACGACAGCTAAATCATATACAGCTGCCATACGTAACAATTGGTGTACGTGTCTGTTGAGTTTCTGTTGGCGGGGTGCAAGGTTCTCTCTGCCAGGATATTCTGCCCTAAAGTGGCTTACAAGACTATCGACTACCACTAGCTTTATGTTCTCGCTTTCTATCCTCTTTTTTAGCTCATTAAGTATAAGCATTTGATGGTCAGAGTTATAGGCACGTGCATATATAATGTTATCCAAGAAACTTTCTGGGGTTTTATCTGGAAAACGGTGTTTAATTATCTGTACTACTCTTTCCGGACGGAAGGTGCCTTCAGTGTCGATATAGGCTGCTTTACCTTCAAGCCCTCCCTCGTCTTCAGGTAGTTGAACCATTACAGAAAGCTGATGGCATATCTGTGTTTTTCCTGCCCCAAACTCTCCTATGAACTCGGTAATAGCTTGCGTTTCTATACCTCCTTCAAGAAGCTCATCTAAAGCATTACAGCCGGTGGAGATTCTTTTTACTCTAAGTCTCTGTTCATAGTACTCTTTTGCTGTAATGAACAGTTTACCTCTCATCACCAATTTCTGGGCATTCGATATAATGCTCTTGGCTCTCTCCTCTGAGCCTATGGCCTCAGCTACCTCCTGCACGGATGCCGCGGCCAGATCACGGGGGCTAAATATACCAGTTCTTCTCAGTTTTTCCGCAGTTACCCTTCCTAAACCCTCTATGTCCTCAAGCTCGTAATCTATTTCCTCTATAATAGATTCATCTTCCAACAAGTCTTTCTTCTTTACTCTACTTTTACTTTGAGTCAATAAGCTACTACCCCTTATGTTAGATTCTTACCAAAATTATTTAAACTTACACTTAAGATACTTGCCTGAAAGTAATTAATATACATCTTTAATGTTAAAAATATAGACGGTAATGTACGGTGGGCTTGGAGGAAGAGGGGAAAGAGGTTTACAAGGAAGCATTAGAAGTTGTTAGAAAAGTTAGTGAGTCGCTGGGATCTGGAGAACTTGTCCCCATATCTCGTGCACATATCTCTGGCGTATCGTATGTTAATATAGGTGACGCTGGCCTAGAGTTCATTAGAGACCTAGCTGAAAGGGGAGGACGTTTTCGTGTAGCAACTACATTGAATCCCGTTGCCGTAGATCTCGAAAAATGGAAGGAAATGGATGTGCCTGAAGAAATAGTGTCAAAGCAGAAGGAGATTGTAGAACTGCTTGTAAAGATGGGGGCAAAACCCACGTTAACCTGCACACCTTATTTAATAGATCCTCCTAAAAGGGGAGAGCAGGTGGCATGGGGGGAAAGCAACGCTGTGCTCTATGCTAACAGCGTTCTAGGAGCGAGGACAAATAGGGAGGGAGGACCCTTAACAATCCTTGAGGCTATATGCGGTAAAGCACCTTACCTAGGTTTACGGATAGATGAAGGCAGAAAACCTACGGTGGAGGTTTACTTTGAAAAGGAGGTATGGAAAGCTGTTGAAAATAGAAAGATACCTTACAGTGCTCTTGGATACTCCCTCGGCCTAGCCGTAGGTAGAGGCGTCCCCTTACTGATGGAAACAAGGCTTCCCTTTAAACACATCAAAAACTTTCTAGCAGCTGTAGGTGCATCGAGCTCCATAGGACTTGTATTAATTAGAGGACTATCCCCCGAAGTAAAAGAAAGTAATTTTTACCGGGAAAAAGTAGAAAAAATTTCACTTTCCTTAACTGAGGTTGAGGACTCAATCGAAAAATTTAGGAAAAAAGCCGAAAAAGCTGATGCCGTATTCCTCGGATGCCCACACCTCTCTCCCAGCGAACTGAGAGAAATTTTCTATTTTCTCGAGAAAAAGGGCTGGACGCCAAGAAAAAAGGTAATATTATCTACTTCTAGATGGGCTTTAAACCAGGTCGGCGGAAAAATCTGTAGAGAGAAAATGGATAAGGTAATTATTTTATCCGATACATGTATAGTTGTTTCTCCTATAGAATACATGAATGTGAAGCACGTTGTAACAGACTCGGCTAAAGCGGCATACTATTTATCCAATAAAGGATTAGATGTAACGCTCCTCCCTAGAAAAACGATATTGGGTGATATTATTTGATCATTAAGGCGAGAAGCATAGTTCCCGGGAACGTTAGCGGTTTAGCGTTGGTTTCACGGGACCCCATATCTTTTTACGGTGGAGTTGACCCTGAAACAGGGGTAATAGTTGAACCGGGGCACTCTTTAGAGGGAGAGAAAATTTCGGGTAAAATTTTGATTTTCCCTTATGGAAAAGGAAGCACTGTTGGATCGTACATAATATATCGATTAAAGAAAAGGAATCTAGCTCCCCTAGCTATAGTGAATTTAGAGACAGAGCCGATAATAGTTGTCGGATGCGTTCTCTCGAGGATACCTTTAGTTGATAAGCCCGAAGCCAATGTAACAACCATTATTAAGACAGGGGATACTGTTACCATTAAAAGTGCTGGAAAGGAAGCATGGATAAAGGTGGATAAAAATGGAAAATAAAGAGAAAATTCTTGAGAAAATAGCCGAAGAAATAAGAGAATGTAAGAAATGCCCCTTATGGCGAAATAGAAAAAACGCTGTTCCAGGAGAAGGAAACCCTGATACCGTAGTGATGTTCATTGGAGAAGCTCCCGGAAGGTTCGAGGATCTGGAAGGAAGACCGTTTGTGGGTGCTGCCGGAAAGTTATTAACCGAACTTCTAAGAAATATAGGGCTTACAAGGGAGGAAGTTTATATAACTAACGTTGTTAAATGTAGGCCTCCAGGCAACAGAGACCCGGCAAGGGATGAGATAGATAAATGTTCTCCGTATTTGGATAGACAAATAGAAGTTATTAAACCGAAGGTTATTGTAACTTTAGGAAGACATAGTACGCTCTACCTTCTGGGAAAAACCGGGAGAAAACATGGTAAAGGTATTCTCTCTCTGAGAGGACGCTTATACACCATCCACATAAATCGTAATCCAGTTACAATACTACCGACCCTTCATCCTGCCGCCGCCCTCTACAATCCACGTCTCAAAACCATCCTAGAAAAAGACTTCGATAAATTAAAGGAAATATTGAAGAGTATTTCAAAGCCTAAAAAGGGGTTGGATGCATTCTTTTAAAGAGGAAGCCCTCTACAGTAGACCCTTCCTTTATATCTTCTAACAAAATTCTTGCAGGTATAGCATAGAAGAAAGGGGACAACTTTACCTTGAACAGGACATTCAACAGCCTCCTTCTTTAATCTGCTTATCATGCTTTTACCTAAGGCCCCCTTAAGTTCATCCTGAATGTTCTTAGGTATCCTAAACCTTCGTGGTGCCGGTATCACGTTAACTTGATATTTTACCTCCGCCTCCCCCAACCTCCTGGCACCCAACAAATTCTTCTTTCGATAAATTTAAGTTATTCCCTCCGTTTCCTCTAACCATATCACTCTATGTATTTTTCATTGTGGTACGGTTTCACGGGTTCCGCCTCGCCTACAACCCTTTTGTTAGGGTTGAGTGGTCGTGGGTGGCTGTCGAGCCCAACGGCACAAGGCTCCCATCTACGCTACTCCCTGCGGGCTTGGAGCAAAGCTCCCATCACCCACATGTTCATGAGAATCACTAGCACAACGCATTATAAGTGTTACGCTCGAAACATAACGATACAAAAACATACAAAACGCTACAGTTTAATGTTTCTGCCCCTCGGTAGAATATACTGAGACTAGGGATTTTGCTATACTATGGGCTTGCCCTCGATCTTCTGGTATCCGTACTCCTCCTTCAGTCTACCTGTAAGCACGGTCTCCATTATTTGTAATGCTCTACGCCGTGAAAGAAACTTATTGTTGTTCCCACAGTAGGGGGAGTAAACACACTTGGGACATCCGTCAAGACATTTACATTTTTTCATGATCCTGTAGGCTCTTTTAAAAGCTTTTTCAAGCCTATAGTAGAGAAGTTTAGTTATACCGGATCCGCCTGGAAAAGCATCGTAAATGAAGATATGTCCCGTAGGGTAACTTACACCACCCATATCCGTTGGAGATGCTCCTACAAGAGTTTCGCCAGCAGTTATAAGAGTATGTTCTATAGCATGGAAAGCTTCACCGTTTTCAATTAAATTCCATTCAAAGTTTACTGGGAAATGTAAGAAAATCCCTTTGGTCTTAAACTTATATTCAAGATCCTTTTCTAGAGATGCCTCTCTTACACTTACCCCGCTCTTAAAATCCTTTACTACAAAGCCGTATACAACGTCACGTATGTTAAGCTCCCCGTATTCTACCCTAATCCCATAAACAGTGTTACTAGACAGGGGTTTAAAGTCTCTTGGTTCAGAGTAGTATAGTGGGATGGTGTAGAGATCATAGCTTCGTGGTAGTCTCCTCACGATAGCACGGGACTCAGAGAATTCGATGGAGAGATAGATTTCTCCTCCATGAAGGTATATTGCACCGGGAAAAAGCTCTTTCATCGCCATGGGCATCTCCCTTGTTCCTATGATCCTACCTCGTGCATCGTATATTTTTACAACCTCTCCTACACCCCTTAAGCTCATACGCCTCCTAAGGAACTTTAGCCCGCTTCTCGTACACCTATAGTATTTCCGCCAAATCCTTAGATAACCCTCCTCAACGAGCCTCGATACAACCTTCCGTTCAAAATCATTTAGCTCATCAAGTTTGAAGGGCAGATCCCTTGCCATAGCTATTAAATGTACTTTAGCTATCTCGTCGTTAGTCGGGTCAATAGCTATGGGCTCGTATTCCTGGTAGAAGAAGTCTTCTGGATAATATTCGTAGTATTGGCTTATAGGATCATCGCCCAGAATCGTGAATATATATGCTTTCTGTCCCCTTCTTCCACACCTACCGGTTCTTTGAACGTATTTGCTAAAGGTCGGTGGAAAATGGAGAAGTATGGTGCAGTCCAGGTAGCCTATGTCTATCCCTAGCTCCAATGTCGGTGTCGCGGCTACAGCTTTTATTTTACCACTTTTAAGTCCACGTTCAATGGATTTCCTTTCTTCCGGCAATAAACCAGCTCTATGAACCTTTATGTCTATACCGTATCTAAGTCCCATTCTTCTGATCAACTCAACTAGCTTATGGCTGTCCGCGAAAACTATTGTACTCATATCGTGTTTAAGACACTCCCTAACAAGTAGAACAGCTTCTACTATTCTTGATCGCATTGACGGACGGATGAAAACGTGGTATCTAATGTTTCGACGACCATCCTCTGTTTTAATAATATTCGCCTTTCGCCTGAAAAAGATTTTCGAAAAATCTTCTGGATTACCTATAGTAGCTGAGGTACCTATAAAAATGGGTTTTCCTTCGATGTGTCTTAGCAGTCTCCTTAATACATAGGATACATGTGTTCCGAATACTCCATTGTAAACGTGCATGTCGTCGAGAACTATATACTCTACATTTTTCAAGAGCTTCTTAAACTCGGCTGAATGGATTAAACTTACATGGATCATGTCGGGATTTGTAAGTAGTATGGGTGGTGGAAACTTGAACAACCTTTTTCTATCCTTCTCGGGGGTGTCTCCGTCGAAAACCAGAGCACGGGCCCCGAAAACTACACTCGCCAGGGAATTTATCCTGGAGAGCTGGTCCCGTGCCAACGCTTTTGTGGGATAAATTAAGAGAGCTTTTACCCCGCCAAAAGGATCTTCAATAATCCTATCTAATATTGGTAGTAGAAATGCCTCCGTTTTCCCGGTGCCTGTACCAGCTATAATTAGGGTGTCTCTGCCGGCCTTAATGCTGTTTATCGCTTCTTCTTGAAACTTGTAGAGTCTTTTTATACCCCTTTTAACCAAGATCTTCTTTATCTCGTCCTTAAGTTTAATACTTTCTACCGTAGAACCATATTCCAGTACAGAAGGTTCTTCTACAAAAACGTGAACTAGTTCACGTCCTTTATCAGAGGATATTTCGTCAATTAAGGGGTCTTTTGGTTTCTCTAATCGCGTTATCCTCACTCTCACAACCAGTTATATACTTATTGATAGTAGCTTAAAAATAAAAGGATGGGGAGGAATGAGCAAAACAACAATGTTTAGAAAAATAGGAGGTATTCCCTGCCTTTTTCTCGAAAACCGGGGTACATTAGGATTTACTATTGTTATCGTTCCAGGTTTACGGATAAATCTGAGAGAAGTATTCAGAATAGCCTTTTATCTACTTGAATCCTTTAAAGGGATTAAAGTATGTATACCCTTATTTTTTCTGGAGAAATGGAGGAATTTAGGAGAATTTCTGGAGAAAATTGGCTATTTCTCCTTAGAGCTAAGAAAAATTCTGGAGAAAATATCTGGTGAAAAGATCGTTATAGGTTTTTCAGTTGGTTGTGTTGTTACCCTAAACGCATGTAAACGTGTTCAACATATACGCTATCTGATTTTAGCTTGTGGAGGAAGCATCATAGTAAACTTACTATCAAACAAGGATTTCATCGCGTTTTTTGGACTGCATCGAGGGAACATAGCTACCGAGGTAAGGGAAAAAAGAATAGAAAATTTACTCATGGAATACGATCCATACTATACAAAGTTTGTTGAGTTACACGATAAGGTAGTACATCTAATTTTATGCGAAAAGGGGCTATTTTCAAAAACAAGCACAATGGTTATTGGTAAAAATATGGAAAAAATTGGGAAAAAGATAAACCTCAGCGTTAAAATGCATTATTCCAGCGATTATTTAAAGTTACCTTTCGTTATCTCTAAAATATTAACAGAAATTATAAATGAAAAATATATTATGGAAAAATTATCCTAAATAATTTTACAAATTCTTGACGCGCCTTAAAGCCTCTTTTTAGAAAATACATCTATTAATTTCGGATAACATTTGGATATTTTCCAAATGTTATCCATATAATACATTTTTTAACCTCTTTTTACTTTAATCTCCCTAGAAATCGACGAAAGAAAGGCATTATACTTTTTTCCCTTACATCAACTTTATAGGAAAATTAATGAAGATGAATACTATACTCAACAAGGCGAGAACACGAATGAACAATAATATTTCGTTAATGATTGGTGTCATTATTCCGCTTTTAGTTAGCTACTTTGTTCCCTTTATTGCGATCAAATGGTGGATCAAAACAGCGAAAAGATTGAATATTGTGGGCCGCGATATGAATAAACCCTATGAGAATGAAGTACCAGAGGCTGGAGGCGTATGGGTGACCATTGGAATAGCTTTCGGTCTACTTTTTTACGTAGCGCTGAGAAGATATATCACCGGTAGAGAAGCCAATCTCGTCGAAATAATGGCTATTATCTCCTTAGAGCTCCTAGCAGCTTTTCTAGGGCTTTTAGATGATGTTCTTGGATGGAAAAAGGGGTTAAAACCCTGGCAGAAAATCGCATTCACCTTCCCCATAGCACTACCACTTATCGTTGTTAGAGCAGGTTATACGACAATAGAGCTTCCAGTAATAGGAGTTATAGATCTAGGTCCTGCTTACTCGATTTTACTGGTACCGATAGGTGTTGTGGGTGCTGCAAACGGTTTCAATATGTTAGCTGGATATAATGGGCTTGAAGCAGGAATGGGGACACTCCTACTCTTGGGTGTTCTGGTTAAAGCACTTCAACATAATAGACTATGGATAGCATACATGGCTTTAATAGGGATTGTAGCTTTAATAGCTTTCCTATATTACAATTGGTTCCCTGCAAAGGTCTTTCCCGGCGACTCGTTAACCCATCCCTTTGGAGCCTTCTACGCCTCGCTAATTATACTGGGAAACATGGAAAAATTTGGTATGTTTCTCTTTATACCCTACTTTCTTGATGCACTACTCTACTTTAAAGCCAAAATCATAGATAAGGTTACATTCCGTGTTGAAGCTTTCGCAAAAGTTCATTCTGATGGAAGCCTCTCACCACCATACGATAGAATCTACGATACGACTCATCTAGCTATAAAAGTATTATCGAAGATTAAGGGCAAGGTGTATGAACGAGATGTAGTCCTCTTCATATTAGGTCTGGAAAGCATAATATTAGTGCTGGGATTGATTTTCCTGTAGAATATTGATTTCGAGTCAAGGTAAAGTTTTTAAATATTGAAGTCTAGATAGTGGGGAGAGGTGTAAAGCTTGGAATACATCTATGCTAGCTTGCTCCTACACCATGCTGGAAAACCCATATCCGAGGAAAATGTAAAGAAAATACTAGAGTCGGCAGGAATTGAAGTAGATGAAGTTCGTGTGAAAGCACTGGTTGCCGCGTTAAAGGAGGTAGACATTGAAGAAGCGATTAAATCCGCTACTCTTCCTGTAGCCGCTGCACCGGCAGCCCCCGCAGCTGCCGCCCCTGTAGAGGAAAAGAAGGAAGAGAAAAAGGAAGAGGAAGAAAAGAAAGAGGAAGAAGTGGAAGAAACCATATCAGAGGGATTGGCGGCACTCTTCGGTTAAAAGATACTTTATTTTACCTCTTTTCGCCCAGCCTCCTCAACAGTCACGTTATTTCTTATAATATTCCATACTTCTTTTGGATTTGGAGCATACAATCTTACTTTAAATGATCCGGTTGAAGCCATCATTGTCATCCCTGATTGAAGCGGATGTCTCTCGAATTCGAGTTCTAGGAAGCGTCTTGACGAATTTATCTTATAGTTCTTTACTTTAAGTGGAAAGGATAACGGCAATCTGTCCTCTAGTATAATTCCACGGGAAGTTACGATGTAGCTTGAGGGAACCATTAGAGAGGGGGTTGGACCCCCCTTCGAGTACTTTCCAAGAAAACGGAAGCCGACAAAGGACAACAGGAAGAAGAGCGTGTAAAGCAGCTGGTATTGGATGAAGTTTAGCATAATGACGTTTTCTTTTCCTACGATTCCTTCAGCAATGTATGCTATGTAGCTTCGTAGGCTTTGGTTTGAAAAGAGAAAGATGAAGAAGGATAACAACAGGAGGTAGCCAATCTGGTATTTAGCCTGCCCACCCATCTCTTTTTCGTAACCTCTATCCCTTGCTCTAAGTTTTGCTATAGTTTCCTTTCTAGCCCTGAACAGGACCTCGGCATCCATCAGCTCCTCTAATTCACGTAGAATTTTTCGTGCACTTTTTCCGGTGAAAAATACTACAACAACCATTATTGCAATAAAATATACTATGAAAAACATTCCGCTGTACTGTGGAACAAACGACGAAAC
>QMRH01000060.1 GCA_003650675.1 Thermoprotei archaeon
GTAACCGGTTTAGATCAGTTAATTTCAATCACCATGGTGCACCCGATAAGAATAGATGAAGCCATTAAAATGCTGGAAAAAGCAGGACTAGATCCCTACACCACATTGAATAAGCTTATAGATGAAGGTGTACTAGTGAAAATACATTATCATGGTGAATACTATATTCTAAGAAAAACAGTTCAACAGCAGAGAAAGTATGGTATTAGGTGATAGCCAATAGAATATTGTCCCGAATATCCTACAGTATGCCCTATTAAAAGGCGTTGGCTTCGATTACCGGGGAAATAGTAGTGGACCAAAAACCACATTTTCTATGAAAGTCTACTAACCGTGAACCCCTTAACTAACTTATCCTATATTTTTCTTTGAGCTTTAAGCTACAGTCTACTTAACATGTTAAATGTATGGCTAATGCTACTTTTTCTCCTTTCTCTGAAAGCCTGTTAAATATTTTACACGCTTCACGACTGTTCTCCACTATGACTTTTATTCCCCTTTTTTCCAGCTCTTCAATGACCTTGGAAGACACATTCATAAATCCATGGTAGCCTGTTCCTACGACCAGTATTGAGAAACCGTCAGTAAGCGCCTCTTCCAAATCCTCTATTGAAAGATCATGGCCTTTTCGCCTCCACCAGTTAGGTATTATTCTCCTCGGTGTTATGATAAGGTCTCTATGGTATTCCCTTCCATCAACAACTATTTTTCCGAAAGTGTACTTCTCTACATGTGTCATTGCTATCCTTCTAATAATAAAACTCAAGGTTTAATAATCATTTGTATTCTATTGGATTGTTAAACGCCGGAAGCCAGTAAATTTTATAAATTTTCACATGTTGTTCACATGTGAAAATCATGAACCCGATTATTAGGGCTCCTCCGGAATGGGGTATAGAGCCGGTACCTGAAGATAAGAAGATTTTACGGACATTGGATATAGCTGTACTGTGGTCGAGCCTTGGTGTAGGTTTACTGGTGATGCAGGCGGGGGCTCTCCTAGTACAGTGGCTTACGTTGTCGGTAAGTGAAGCCATCATGGTTTCCATAGTGGGATCTATAGTTGGATCTGTTATTTTAGCTGCAGCGGGGATCATTGGAAGCAAGTATGGTGTCCCCACAATGGTTAGTTTTCGCCCCATACTAGGAATAAAAGGTACCTACCTGCCGTCCATACTTAATGTGCTACAGTTAATAGGGTGGACAACCTTTGAGATCATAATAATGGGCGAGGCCGCTACAGCAATAAGCGGGGAGTTTTTAGGCCCCTTCACAAGGTATTTCTGGATGCTTGTATTCTCGACATGGTGTATTCTACTTGCCGTCTATGGGCCTCTAACAGTGGTAAGACAATGGCTGGAAAAGTTTGCTATATGGCTTGTCTATGCCTCATCCCTCTGGATAACGTATGAGATCATTAGGGCTGGCATTCCTATGTCTGGAGGTTCAGCCTCTATATCAAATATGCTTTTGGGGATAGACTTGGTGGTCGCCATGCCGGTGTCGTGGATGCCCCTTATATCGGACTATAATAGATTTGCAGAAAAGCCTTCAAAAGGGTTTCTTGGAACGTTCTTGAGTTACACCCTGGCAAACGCATGGTTCTTCTCTATGGGCGCTGCGCTGGCAACCCTGTACCCGGGGGAAAGCGTAGTCTACAGTATGGCTTTACTGTTGCTGGGACAAGTTGCCATCCTAGGGATACTAGTGGATGAGACGGATAATGCTTTCGCAGACATATATTCTGCAACAATTTCCCTTCAAAACATGTTTCCTAAAATTAGGCAGTGGAAGCTAGCTGTCCTAATAGGGGGGTTAAGTACGGTCTTAGCCTTCTTCATACCCATCATGCAGTACGAGAACTTCCTACTGCTCATCGGCGCCTCCTTTGTACCCTTGTTCGGCGTCCTCTTCGCCGACTTCTTTGTGGTGAGAAAGGGAAAGTATATTCTGGGGGAATTCTATGATAAGGCACCTGAATTAAAGGTCTCCGCTCTAGCATCCTGGGTGCTTGGATTCACGGTCTATTATCTGCTTGCCTACGTTCTAGTGGACTTCGGTATTGGAGCCACCTTACCCTCCCTCTTCTCCTCCTTCCTAGTATATATAGTAGTCGAATATCTAAAG
Source organism: Thermoprotei archaeon (assembly GCA_003650675.1). Classification (GTDB taxonomy): domain Archaea; phylum Thermoproteota; class Thermoprotei; order Thermofilales; family B20-G17; genus B67-G16. The sequence goes on from QMRH01000060.1 coordinate 2,128, forward strand.
GGTGGTGAGAAAAATGAGTCTTCTTGAAGGCACCTTAGGCAGAATACCTGTAGCCATGACCATAGCTGGAAGTGATTCGGGAGGCGGTGCAGGCATCGAAGCAGACTTAAAAACATTTGCGGCCTTAGGCGTCCATGGAACCGTGGTTTTGACTGCTATAACTGCACAAAACACTTTTTCGGTGACGGGTGTACAGGATGTAGAATTAGATTTAATTGAGAAACAGATCGATGCAGTGGTGGAGGATCTCGGAGTTGACGCCGCTAAGACCGGCATGCTCCATACATCTAGCATCATAGAAACTGTAGCTAGAAAAGTTAAGGAATACGGTTTCCCCCTTGTCGTGGACCCTGTTATGGTGGCGAAGAGTGGAGCACCCCTACTTAGGGAAGAGGCTGTAGACGCCTTAAAGAAGAAGCTTTTACCCGTGGCCACTGTTGTTACACCAAATGCTAGGGAGGCTGAAGTACTAGCCGGCATTAAGATTTCATCCAAGGAAGATATGGTTAAAGCCGCCGAGATCATAGCTAGCCTGGGGCCTGAAGCGGTCGTAGTCAAGGGTGGTCATGTTGAAACACTGGATGAAGCGGTGGATATCCTGTATTACAAGGATAGTGTCTACGAGTATTCTGCCCCGAAAGTAGAATCCAGGAACACCCATGGCACTGGATGCACGTTCTCAGCCGCCATTGCGGCGGAATTAGCTAAAGGCACCCCCCTGACTAAAGCCGTTGAAACTGCTAAAAACCTTGTTAGGTTAGGTATAGTTTACGGAATTCCCTTGGGTAGGGGGCATGGACCAGTAAACTCCATGGCATACCTCTACAGGGAAGCTTCAAGATACAGGGTCTTAAAATCCGTTGAAAAGGCCGTTGAGATCCTAACCTCCGACCCCTCCTTAGAGAAACTTGCCCCAGAAGTTGGGATGAACATAGCTGAAGCTATACCCTATGCACTTAACGTAGATGATGTGGTTGCAGTTCCAGGACGTCTAAGGAAAACCGGTAAAGGATTAACTGCAGCAAGCCACCCCGATTTCGGGGCATCCTCCCACCTAGCACGGTACATCCTTGCCATAGGTAAATATGATCCCTCCAAGAAGGCTGCTGTAAACATAAGGTATAGCGAGAAGACTGTTGAAGTGTTGAAGGAAATGGGGTTGGTGGTCTCCTTCTATGATCGAAGAGAAGAGCCCATGGAGATAAAGTCCAAGGAGGGAATGACTGTACCTTGGGGCGTTGAACAGGCTGTAAAAAGGGTGAGTAAAGTTCCAGATGTAATCTATCATTTAGGAGACTGGGGTAAGGAGCCGATGATAGTTATTTTCGGGAGGAACTCAGTCGAGGTCGCTAAAATATTGGTGGAGGTTATGAGGAAGGCGAGATGAATGGGGGAAGTTAAGGCTAAGGCTAAGATTTTAAAGGCTGTATTATCGGCTCTTTTCACAGGTCTAGCTGTGGTCCTAGCTCCATGGCTGTGGTTCCCTGTACTCGGTTCAAAGGCTTATCCAGGACAACATCTAGTCAATGCTGTTGCAGGTGTACTTTTGGGTCCTTGGTGGGCCTCCCTAGTGGCCATGGTTACAGGCGTTATACGGATGAGCTGGGGTATAGGAACAATATACTCTATGCCCGGCGGTATTCCAGGGGCACTAGTTGTAGGATTAATGTATGATGCTCTGAAAAAGAGTAGATGGAAGCGGTATGCTCGCTTCGCGGCACTAACAGAGCCAATTGGCACGGTGATAATAGGGGGAACATTAGCGTTATTCCTTGTGGCACCAGCAATAGGGGATGTGAAGACGATGGCTAAGCCCCTCTTAGCCCTTTGGAGCGGATGGTCCTTAAGCTCTGTGCCAGGCTCAATACTAGGTTTCATAATAGTTGAAGCACTAGAGAGGATGAGCATAACTAGGGAACAGCTTTTCGGTGAATAACCCTTGAAAATCAAATTAAAAGATTTTTTGGAGAAGAAGACTCTTATTCTAGGTGAGGTGGGTTCGGGAAAAACAGCCCTAACAGCTAAGATTCTTGAGGAACTAGTGAACCATGGGTACGGCGATGAAATAACAGTTATAGATATGGCTCCAGACAAAATCGGGGAAATCGGGGGGAAACTTAGAGACTATACTGAAAAGACAAGGGAGGTAAGGTACCTTACACCTCCAAAAATATATGCCCCGAGAACGACCGCAAGAAGTCCATCAGAACTTCTTAGAATGGCGAAACATAATGCCGACGTGCTGAGAAAAATACTGGAAGACTTTCTCAAAAACCCGACACCAATATTGATAGTCAATGATTTATCTATATATTTTCATGCAGGCGACCTAGAATTGATCATCGAGTGCCTGGAAATTTCAAAAACTTTTCTAGCAAACTCGTATTATGGAAGAAAGATTTATGAAGACTATGGCACAGGTGTTACCGAGAGAGAAAGAAATCTTGTTAATAGGTTGATACTGAGGGTGGACAAAGTAGTTCTTTTATAGAATAATATACTAGGAAAAGTCTTCGATGGAAATGTTTAAATTTAGGTTAGCCTAACCTAATTTTATGAGGGTGCACCGCCACGAAGGAGCTTAGATTATCAGAGGCTGAAATAAATAAAGTATATGAAATAGTAAGGGTAGAAGGTAGGGGTTTTGTTAAACGCAGGATGCTTGATATGGGTTTAACCCCTGGGGTTAAGGTAAAAATTGTTCGTGTAGCGCCGTTAGGGGATCCACTAGATATCGTGGTTAGGGGCTACAACCTCTCTATAAGGAAGAATGAGGCTTCACTTGTAATCGTGAGGGAGGTTACCCGATGATGCCCCTAGCCTTTGCACCTGAAGGATCGTTAGTTAGGATAATTGATATTATGGCTGGCAGAGGATTAACCCGTAGACTCATTGAAATGGGGCTTGTGCCCGGCTCGGTGATAAAAGTTGTTAAGACCATGGGGCCGGGACCAATAGTTATTGAAGTGAAGGGTACTAGGCTTGCATTAGGCCACGGTGTTTCAATGAAGATTCTTGTGGAACTAGTGGAGGGAAGAATATAATGTCGCATTGTGATACCTGGATTCCAAAAGCTAGGAGGAAAAAAGAAAAGGAAGCTAAAATCCGCGTCGCTCTCGCAGGCAACCCTAACGTAGGTAAATCAGTGATATTTAACGAGCTGACTGGCGGCAGAGCCTGGGTAGGTAACTGGCCTGGTAAGACTGTGGAAAAGAAGGTTGGTGTTTCCGAAGTCGATGGATTGGAACTTGAAATCGTTGATTTACCAGGTACTTACAGTCTAACCGCCTATTCAATAGATGAGTTGATAGCCAGAAACTACATAGTGGATGAGAAACCCGATACTGTGGTGAACGTAGTTAATGCAACGGCGTTGGAACGCAACCTGTATTTAACAATACAGCTCCTGGAGTTGGGTTCTAACTTGATAGTTGCCCTCAACATGATGGATTTAGCTGAAAAAGAAGGAATCAAAATAAACGTCAGAAAGATGTCTCAGATACTTGGGGTACCTGTAATACCCACTGTAGCGATAAAGCATGTGGGATTAGATGAGCTTAAGGAAACAATCGTGAAAATTGCGGGAAAGAAGCCTAAGACGAGAAAGATTGTGGACTATGGAAAAACCGTTGAAAGGGAAATAGAAAAACTTTCTCGGATGGCTAGAGAGCTGGGTTTAGGAGAGAAATACGATTGTAGATGGCTCGCCATCAAGCTATTGGAGAAGGACAGCGAAATTGAACAGAAGCTTCTTTTAATCAACAATGGATGTAGATTGGTGGAGGCGGCTAAAAGCTCGAGAATAATGTTAGCCAGAGAGCTTGGCATGGATATAGAAGAATATATGGTTGAGAAAAGGTATCTCAGAATAAAGGAAATCATTGAAGCCTGCATCGAGAAAGGGGCTTCCCCGGAAGTTTCATTAAGTGATCTAGTAGATTATGCTGTCACACACAGGGTTTTCGGTATACCGGTGATGCTGACTATCCTCTACATGTTGTTTCAATTCGCCTTCACAGTGGCCATACCTTTAATGGATTTGATGGATTTATTGTTCAATACTTACCTCTATGACTTGATAACTGGAAGCCAGCTACCTTCTCTTCTAAAGTCTTTTCTAGCGGATGGTATAGTTGCTGGTATAGGCTCCATACTAGTCTTTCTACCGAACATAGTTTTGCTTTTCCTCGCACTCTCCTTTCTAGAGGATGTGGGATATATGGCTAGAGCAGCGTTTGTAATAGACCGTTTAATGCATAAACTGGGGCTCACAGGTAAATCCATAATACCCTTGATTATCGGTTTTGGATGTAATGTTCCCGCTGTAATGGCGACTAGGCCCATAGAAGACGAAGACGATAGAAAAGTTACTGCACTAGTAGTTCCCCTGATGTCCTGTAGTGCAAGACTACCCGTGTACCTCTTGTTTGCGGGGGCATTCTTCCCAGCTTATCAAGGTTTTATTGTGACCAGCATGTATCTTCTAGGACTTTTCCTCGCGATAGGTGTTGCTTTAATCTTCAGAAAACTTGTATTCAGGGGCCCAACCTCAGCCTTCATAATGGAGTTACCGCCCTACATGATCCCCTTAGCGAAAAACATTAAACTAAAAACCTGGGAAAGGACCAAAAGGTTCCTTTTCAAGGCTGGCACCGTGATCCTCGTTGGCATGCTATTGGTGTGGCTACTTTCCGTAACTGGCCCCCAAGGCTTTTTAGGGTCCAAGGCCCTCGAAGATGCAACTTTGCTCGAGAAAAGTTGGGTGGGAATACTTGGACACCTATTTGAGGGGGTGTTTAAACCGCTTGGATGGGACTGGAGGGCGGCAGTAGCCCTGCTTTTCGGGTTTATAGCAAAGGAGATCGTCGTGGGAACTACAGCCATCCTCTATGGGGCTACTGAAGAAAATCTAAAAACGGTTTTAAATAGCGTCTTCACACCTTTAACAGCCTACGCCTACATGGCTTTCGTATTAACTTATGTACCGTGTCTAGCGACTCTAGCTGCTATAAAAAGTGAGCTCGGCTGGAAGTACATGCTATTGGCCTTGGTTTACGAACTAGCTTTAGCGTATTTTCTAGCCCTCGGAATAATATTCATAGGAAAATTCATTGGCTTCAGGTGATAATAATGAAGATTATAATTAGATTGGGGATACTATTTACAGGGTTAGGATATATTTTAATGGCTTTTCTTTCAGTACTCAACTGGATATCAACGGCATTTTCAGTGAACATCGGATATATACCTTTGCTTGACTATGTTTCAAACGACCTAGGCTACGCACTTTCAACCTTCACCATAGGTATGTTATTTATCTACGGCGGTTGGAAGGGTCCCAGTGACGTTAAGGGATTGTCCACAATACTTGTAGGTGGAATTCTTGCTACTGCATTGTTTTTCCTACAGTTGTTAATAGTAGGTGCTGGTATTGCAGATGTGTTTATACTTGCTGTGGCGGGGGAGGAGGCAGGGGAATATGATATTCTAAGAAGCTTGCTTCAAGGCAGCATACTGCTAGGGCTTCCGGCGCTTGGTCTATTAGCTTACTCGATTACCGTGTTTAAAAAGATGAACCGGAAGGATACGGGATATGGAGATTGAAGGCTATACTAAACGTGAGGAAGAATATTTGGAAGCCATATATTTGAAAGGAAACGGTGATAGAGGAGCCCGTATAGTAGACTTATCTAGGGAACTTAAGGTGAGCCCGCCCAGTGTAGTTGGATTTTTAAGAAAACTAGAGAGAAAGGGCCTGATAATATACGAGAAGGGAGGATGCGTACGCCTCACAGAGGAAGGCTTAAAGGTGGCTAAAAGGATCCATGAAAGACATTTGATACTCGAAAAATTCCTTGTAAATGTTTTAGGCGTCAGCCTAGAGGTTGCGGAAAGGGATGCATGCCAAATAGAGCACGTGATACATCCCGAGACTTTAAGTAAGATAGCTAGATTCACCGTTTTTGTTCAGGATGTCTTAATGAAGAAAAAGAGTCTACAGGAACTTTATAAAAAATATATGAACAGGGCTTAAAAATATCATTGTTTTCAAGCTAAGAACGTTTTAAACCATTTTATGGTTTCTTCAAAAAGGATTTCCCTGGCCTCCGGTGTTGCGAAACCGTGTCCACCGGATTTTATCCAAAAAAGTTTCTTGACACACTTCAATCTCGAATAAAATTCTACGGCATTTTTAGGGTTTACTGACCTATCATCTTTACAGTGTACTATTAATGTAGGAGAGTTAATTTTATCGATTTTCTCCGTAAATCTATGTGACATTATATCGATGAATCCTTCACGTTTAATCTGGAATGCACCATACAGGGGGATAAGTCCTTTCTCCATGGACTTAATCCTCTTTCTTAAATTTCTAAGCCAGCTTTCCCCCAACACCGCCCATAAAACTATTGCTTTAAAGGGCTTAGCCTCAGCCACCTCTACAGCTACAGCGGTACCTAAGCTAAAACCTATACAGCCTATCTTCCCCGGATCAATCCAATTCCACGAAACTACGGTATCGTACACTGTTAAAGCATCCTCTATAGCTGATGAGAGAGTAAAATCCTCGAAGTCTCCTTCACTGTCTCCATGAAACCTGTAGTCGAACCTAACTGTGGCAAAACCCTCCTTTAAAAGCCTATGCGCCATCGAAACAAAGATCCTACTTGTCTCAATATGATGCCCGGTGAAGCCATGGAAAAATATTACAGTGGGATTCCTCCTCTTCCATGAAGGTGCCTCACAAAGCAGGAAGACGGACATCCCCCCAACATTTATCGTGAAAGCCTTCTGAAGTATCATCGCTATTTCCCCTTTTTAAAGAAGAAACAGTCTAATATGATTTAACTTTATGATAATATTATACATCTTAAAGTCAATTATATATTGCTTATCGGTTAGTTTTCGGCAAAAGGGGAAATTTTCTCATACCTCTGTATGTGTTTATCCGAATCAAATATATAGAACAAAACGTGTTTAGTTCTATTTTGTGTTTATTTTCATCTATTATATATAGTATGTTAGTTTCAAAAGCCTTTAACAAAGCTTTTTGAAACTATGTAAAAATAAGTATTCATCGGGGGATGATGAACGAAGTGGCGGAGGAACCGTTCGGAATGTCATATCCAGACTAGACTGACCCAGTTCCCCCTCACTGTGATATCTATACTCATTACCTTATATAAACTTTCCACTATATGAGAGCCAGTTTCACGCATCTTTCTCTCTAATCTATCATAATTTATCTTAGAGTAGCATATGAAAGAAAACATTTTGGCTTCAGCGCCTAATTTTTAATAATACGTTAGCTGACTCATAATAAC
>QMRH01000061.1 GCA_003650675.1 Thermoprotei archaeon
GTGTACTGTCGAAACATGCCTTTCTCGCTTGTATAAAATACTCCTACCCAGTCATCGTAACTCCATCCAGAAGTACCCAAAAGAATTCTACACGTAGTACCGTAAAGCGGCGAAAACATGGCAGTTCCATCCGATATTTTATTTTCAAGGGAGAACTTATATATTATATTTATATCATCGTCATTTATCGCATATATATGAAATATTTTACTAAAAATAAATAAACATATGTAACGTCATTAACTTAGGGTATAGGCTCCTTGACCAGAGTTTAATAGATGTCTTCTCCTACATAAAGAGCTTTCTTTCTGCCTACTATAATAGAGGATGAGTGTAATACAAGTAGTTTTATGAATAGATCCTCCATTCTTCTGTCCAAGAAAAGGTTTGTATTAAAGATGCATATTCCGGTGGCGGGAACGAAGAATCGTCTGCCTAAAGCTTCCTCATATCTAAGAAGCTTCTTCGTCTCATTTTCTTCCAAAAACCATGAGCCGTCGCTAATAACCCTCATTCCAGTAAAGCCCATACGGAGCCCCTCTTTTAGTATATCAAGCCACCTTAAGATGATGTTTTTGGGGATTTCCCGGTAAACTTTATCTGGGCTCAATAGTCTCAGCGCCCTGCTTTTAGCAAGCTCCCCTAAGTTTATTCCCTCTCTTTTTGCTACAGCCTCTACTCCACTTATTTTCTCTTCTCTGATTACATGGACCACTAGCTCCTCTCTTTCAATACTTTTCCTGATCAAATGGACAACCATCTGGTTAAGATCCTGTTCCATTTCATAGAAGAGAGCTACATGGCTTTTCGGTTTAACCACCCTAGACAGGATTTCTTTGACCGTATTCTTCTCGATCATAGAAGCCCCTGGCCCTATGCAATTCCAAATATATATTTAAAAAATATTTAAGGTTTATTCTGACTTGGCTTTCTTAATATGTTTTCGTATTTTTTTCTTTGAAAAATACCAGTACTTTTTTACCTATAGCGGTAGGTAAATTTCTTTACTTTAGCCCTCAGAAATTCCACTATCCTATTATATTCAATATGGTTTACGGGTTTATATACGGGAGATGCACCTCCTTCACGGTTCTTCACCGCAACTTTAAGGAATATTTTTCCATTTTTCTTGGCAAAAAGTGTACAAAACTGAATTATACATATTATAGGTTTAAACGCTGGCCTTAGTGTACAGCCTCTACTTGAATCGTAGAAGAAGCATCTTCCAAACCTTTCAGTACCTAAAAAATATACCTTTACTTCACCAAATTTATATATACTAAAGATTTTTGATGGGAAAACTGCAGGGTATCCTTCTTGATCTACTATCTTACGGTACTCGTGCTCGAACATGAAGGCTCCACTATTCCTTACACAACAGAGACCACATTTGACACAAATCATTTTATATGATCTTGAAAGATCATTTCGACTGATCTTTTCAAAGGCATCTAGATCAGGCTTCTTATTAAATATGAAAACAGGTAAAACCGTTCGGCCTGGAAAATAAAAGGTTCCCTTGTAGCGTCTCTTAACTAGGCTCGCACTGTAAAGTAGAAAATAATCCCATGAAGGCCTCCCAGTTGGCGGTTTAAGAGCATAGTATTCCACAGTAAATACCTTGGTTCCTAACTCTATTCAATAATAAATAGGTATCTATCACAGGTTAAACATTGCCTCTATAGAACTTTTCTAGGGCCTGAATCACTGGAGGACCTAAAATAAGCATGAACGGCAGTTCACTTATAATTCCAAAAGTCATAGAAGAGGCTACAAAATACGGGTTTGTCCAAGAAGAGAGTTGTGTGAACCCCAGTGCTGTAGCAAGGAATATTAAGCCTATAGCGATGATCGCGAAGCCCACTAAAATACCTATAATAGAGCCTATAATATAGCCAATAAGCCATCTTCCCTCCTTCTTATACTTTTGGGTAAAGTATCCTACTATGAAGAACCCAAAGAAGTTTCCAGGAGTTCCACTAAATATTGTAAGTAAAGGAGTGCCATATCTAATTATACTTGCAATGAAGGTTCCTAAGGCAGCTCCTACACCACCCACCCAGGGACCATAAACAGCTGCGAAGATAGCTGGTACCACAACGGCAGGCCTAAACTGTATGAAAAACGGTGTGGTAATATACGCTGTAAACATGATGAAAGTGGCATAGAGGGCTGCGTTTAACGCGGTTAACACAACCCACTGGGAACTTTTCCGTGTTTTTTCCATTAAAAATCCCAAAACCTGGGTTAAAAGGTCTCTAAAGAATTTTTTGTTTAATTAGTTTAACTGTTTATACAATATTATAGCATTTCATTTCCTCTGGAACAAACACCTTTCCGCTAAATGCCTCCTCAGCGGCCTTTAGAAAATCCTTTAAAAAGACATCGTTTTCATAATAATAGTATGGAAGGTGGAATAAGGCTAGCATGCGCACCCCTGCCTTTGCTGCAATTTCCCCTGCTTGTCTAGCTGTAGAGTGTCCGGTGGACAAAGCCTCTTTCTCCATATCAGGGGGGAACGTAGAGTCATGGATTAATAAGTCGCATCCCTTTGCCAGCTCTACAACCTTGGGGCTTGGAGAGGTGTCCCCTGTGTAGCATAAGCTTATGCCATTCAAATCCACTCGAAATGCAAGTGAAGGTATAGGATGTCTTGCCTCACACACCTTAATGTATCCAAGGTCTTCAGACGGCTCTAAATCCTTAAAAGCAACGAAACTTCTAATTCTATCCATAGGGGTATTGACAGCCTTCAAAAGCTTTATTAAAGCATCAGCTGTACCCCTTGGCCCAGCCACAAGAAGTTTTCTCCTCCTTCCTTTAAGCATGTAAGTCCATATCAAAGAGATAATTCCCGAAACATGGTCTCCATGCATGTGCGTTAAGAAGACAGCTTCGATTTCATTGAATAAACCCATTTTACACAGGGCTTCAGTGACTCCTTCGCCGCAGTCAAGTAGAAACCTGTTTTCTACTAGTATTGAAGGTAGCCTATGTCCCTCAACCGGAGCACTTCCCGCTGTTCCCAAGAAAACTACTTTCATAGCCTAACTTCCCCTAAATATATTACATTATATAATATATAATATAATGATGGAGACAGATGCGCCGAAAATGTATCTAATGTGGTTCTAGCAGCTATTGGACTAAACCTAGATAAAGTTTCCCGAACTCACGGTTGTTTAACAGATCTTCAGCCCCTCCCCAGTAGTTGCATCTTCCAGAGACAAGTAGGCAAGCCTTATCAGAAATTTTTAATGCTTTCACAGTGTTTTGTTCGACGAGAAGTATGCCGGCGTTAAGGACTTCCTTTAGTTCGGTGATTTTGGCAAGGATTCTCCTTACCAGCATTGGGGATAAGGCTGTAGTGGGTTCATCAAGTAAGATAAGTTTAGGACGCTTGATAAGTATCGTGGATAAGGCCACCATCTGTCGTTCACCGCCACTAAGGCTACCAACCCTTCTCCGTATTAACGGCTTTAGCTCTGGAAAAAACTTTAGTGCATCCTTTATCCTCTCCTTGACTTCATGTTTTTTGAGAAGGTAGCCTGCCATCTTAAGGTTTTCAAGTACAGTTAAATCCTGGAAAACATTGTTTAACTGAGGTATGTATGCTATACCTAGTCTGGCGCGAGAATGAGGTGGTAGGCTATTAATAACCTTACCATGGAATCTGATTTCTCCTGCATATATTTTTGCTAGGCCAAAAATGGCTTTAAGTAAAGTTGATTTACCGCTTCCATTGGGTCCGATGACCGCAACGATTTCTCCGGCTTCAACCTTCAAATCCAGTCCATGAATTATTTGGAGAGAACCGTAACCAGCCCTTAAACCAGATATAGTTAACATGTAGATTCAGCCTCACCAAGATATGCCTCTATTACCCTCGGATCCTCCAATACCTCGTTTGGATCCCCCTTGGAGATTATTTTACCCTGATTCATTGCATAGGCGTAGTCAGTGTAGGGGGCTAATATGTCAAGCCTATGTTCGACTATGAGCATGGAGATCTTATAATCCTCCTTCAACTCTCTTAGCCGTTTTAGTAAGTTATCTGCAAGAGAAGGGTTTATCCCCGCTAAGGGTTCATCAAGTAAAGCCAGTTTAGGATTGTTCATAAATATTCTGCCTAGCTCTAACAACTTTAATTGCCCGCCACTTAGCGTGCTGGCTGGAGCATCCCAAAGATGTCCTATTCCGAGGATATCCAGTATCGATAAAGCCCGGTCGATGACTTCTTTTTCTTGTTTAAGCCATTTCATGCGGAAAATAGCGGTTAGAGGCGTCTCTCCCTTGATCTTCACTGAAAGGAGTAGATTTTCAAGGACGGTCATGCTGGTGAACAATGCTGGAACCTGAAAGGTTCTCACCATCCCCATATCGTACAGCCTACATGGTGGTAAACCGGTGACATCCTTATTGTTGAACAACACTTTACCGTGATCCGGTTTATAGATCCCTGAAACAATATTTAGGAGTGTGGTTTTACCGCTACCATTAGGCCCAATGAGCATTGTTATGGATTCTATAGGAACTTTAAGTGAAACCTTATCGAGAACTCTGTTTCCTCCAAAAAATTTAGTTATATTAAAGGTTTCTAGCATACCTGTTTTCAGCCCCCTACCTCAGTTTTCCATACTATTTCTCCGGTCGACTCCTTGTATACGGCAACCTCCTTCCACACGTATTTTCCGTTTTCGTACACCACTCCAAGTATAATGTAGTCTCCTGAAGCCCTGTCCCCATTTTCATCTAGTCTCATCCAGCCACTTACCCCAAAGTACTTTTCCGCTACTATTGGAAGAGCCTTAGCTATTTTCTCGCTGTCGTATTCTCCTACCGAAAGTATCGCCAAGGCTACCGTCCATACCGCATCATATGTATTATAGGAATATGGGTCAGGTTCCTCGTTAAACCTCTCGACATACCGATTCCGGAATTCTTCTTTCTTGGGAGAGTCTGTTGGATTGAACACCGTGCTCAAGAATCCTCCCACCTGGACGGCTACATCTCCAGTCTCATTTATTATCCTTTGAGAGCCAGCTGTTCCGTCACAGCCGAACCATCGTACACTCTTAAGTACTGGGTCCTCTCTGGCCAGGGCTAGCGCCTGGACGGCTTGTTCATACAGGAACGTTAAGATGGCTGTTTCAGGCCCGACCCCCAATTGTTTAACTGTATCTGAAAGCTTTCTAACTTCGGGTGAAATATCTGTTGCCTGAGGATCCACAGCGATGCCTACGACTTCGCCTCCATTTTTCTCGAATTCCTCTTTAAAGCCCGTAAAGAGACCTTCACCCCAGGTTTCTCCGAGATAAATTACAGCCGCCTTCTTTATTCCAAGTGTTTTAAGCAGAGTTGCTATGGCTTTACCTTGTATAGCGTCTGTTGGCACTGCTCTAAACACGTAGTCGTTGGGTATTGCGAGCGAAACGGCTGTGGATGTATGGCTAAATATTATTATTTTATTCGAGTCGGCGAATGTCTTGACTGTTGTTACGGCGCCTGAAGACATGGGCCCTATAATTACTTTTACGCCCCTACTAGCCAAAGATTGTACTGCTGCAAGGGCTTTATCCGCTTTGGCTTGATTGTCTTCCACATAAAGCACGAATGTCGTGTTTAATCCTATTGCCTTAACGAAATTATTTATATCTTCTATAGCAAGTTGGGCCGCCTTCTGTTCTCGTTTACCGTATGAAGACAAGAATCCGCTCAAGTCAACTATCAATCCTATTGGAATCTCCTTTGGAAGCTTGCTCACCTCTACATACTCCACTTGTCGCGGGAGAATTGATGGGGCAAAGAAGTAGAGGAACGTTGACCCCAGCACTATCCCTACTACTAATGCCCCTATAATGGATATAACCTGTTGTTTTGACATAGTGGTAAAAAATTACTCTTATTAATAAATTTTTCTATTTTGATAACCATGGATAATATTTATATTGTAGTATATTTATAGAGTAGCTATGTCTAGCCTAGTAGTATTTGATGCACTTATGTTCAGTAATTTATTAGTTTTACTATCGCTATCCCTAACGCTAACATATATGACGCTAAAAATACCGAATTTCGCTCACGGAGACTACGCTACCGTGGGAGCATATATTGTTCAAACGCTAAATGTTGTGGCTGGCTTAAATTACTACGTTTCATTACCGTTAAGTTTCGTTACAGGAGGTTTAACGGCGCTTCTCTCGTACATCCTCGTCTTCTATCCACTTTCGAAAAGAGGGGCCGATATAACCAGTTTAATGATCGCCTCCTTTGCTCTCAGTACTGCAATATCGAGTGTTCTTTGCATATACGCCGACTATATGACCCTGCTTACCGGAGGGTTTTTCAGAACCTTTTCATTCAACGATTTTAAGGTAGATTTTTTCGGCTGGAAAACCTTCCTGTTGCTCCCCTTTACAACAGGTCTTGTGGCAACACTTCTACTGTTACTGTACTTGCTGTTAAATTATACGAGGTTGGGAATTGCAATGAGGGCTACTGTTGAAAACCCCGATCTGGCGGAAACCCTAGGTATAGATGTAAATAAAACCCGTGCAGTGGCATGGTTTCTAGCTGGAGGCCTAGCTGGGCTGGCTGGAGGCCTACTGCCATTCAGGCTTCTAACTTCACCAGCCTTAGGCTCATTCATCTTAATCAGGATTTTCGCGGCTTCGGTTCTGGGAGGATTAAACAGTTTAGCTGGAGCCGTACTAGGAGGGTATATCGTAGGATTTTCCGAGATCCTTGGAATATACCTGCTTTCACAGCCTCCAATATACCTATCGACGGCATATAGGCCTGCAATACCCTTTATAATGCTTATTGTAACACTTCTCGTTGCCCCTCAAGGCATAAGCGGTGTATTAAAGCTAAAGGGAGGTAGCAGAAGATGATATTCGATTTAACGAGATTCCTCTTAGATCTACTAGCATTCTACGCCATATACTCGTTACTCACTCTCAGCCTTAACATAGAATACGGTTACGCTGGAATACCCAACTTCGGGAAAGCCATGTTCTTTGCTGGAGGAGCATTCGCTGTAGGCGCCTTTACCACGAGATTAACAGCAGTCATACTGGGCCTTAGTCTCGAAAGGTTCAAGTACCGGAACATTTTAATCGCGTACCAGGCATCCCAGATCTTTGCTCAAAACCCCTTCCTAGCATTATCCATGCTTTTCTTTTCGATCATAGTTGGAATAATCTTCTCGAGTATACTCGGGTACCTTGCATCGTATCCAGCTATCAAACTAAGGGAAGACTATCTGGGTTTAACGCTCCTCTCTGCTGGCGAACTTCTCAGGGTTATCGCTAGAAACTACGATCCTCTGGTTGGCGGAAGCCTAGGAGTAGCTGTACCGGATTTCTTCGCACCTTTAAGTGGCTTTACAAAGGATTTAACTGTAACAGGCTTCTTCCTCGCCACGGCCCTATTAACATTTATCATTGTTGATAGGATCGTTAATTCACCTTATGGGAGGCTTCTTAAAGCGATGAGAGAAAACGAATTGGCGGTTGAATCCTATGGTAGAAATATAGCGAAGATCCGTATGACGACACTTGTATTGGGTTCAGCTGTCGCAGGACTTGCAGGTGTACTCTATGCTTCCTACACGAGGTATGTTTACGCAGATGTCTTCACCCCCTTCGAGACATTTGTAATATGGGCTATGGTGATTATAGGTGGTAAGGGTAATAATGCTGGAGCCTTTATAGGTACACTAGTATACGTGTTAATCGAACGGTTAATAATGGTGTTAAAACATGAAGTGAAAATCCCCTTCGACGTAAATTACCTAGGATACGTCGTGTTAAGCATTGTTCTTATACTGCTTTTATTCTACAGGCCGAAGGGACTCCTACCAGAAAAGCCGGTCCAAACCCCTAACATAAAAAGGATTCGAGAACTTAAAAAAGAGAGAAACGACAAAACTAGAGACGGTTTAGGATTTCAGCAATAAGCTTCAGATCCTCCTCCTCCACCAACGGGTGTACCGGTAAAGAGAGAACGGTTTTAGATGCCTGTTCGGTTCTGGGCAACGGGACTTTAGAGTAGCCTAGCTGACTATAAAGCGGCGTTAAATGAACAGGGGGGTCATAGTATATTGTTGCGCCAATACCCTCCTCCCTAAGTTTTTTAAGGGCTCTATCACGGGTTTCCTGGCAATCAAATCTAACGGTGAAAAGATACCAGTTGTGTTTCCTTTCATCGTCCTCAAAAGGCTTAACTATATTCGGGTTATCCAGAAACTCCATAAGCCTATAAGCGTTCTCCCTGCGCTTCTCAAGAAAATACTTGATTTTCCCTAGCTGTGCGATCCCTACGGCTGCCTCCATCTCCGGCATACGTAGGTTGAACCCCAGTCTAACCGAGTCGTATCCTTTCAACTGTCCATGGGTTCTAATGCTTCTAAGCTTCTCGGCTAATTCATCATCATTAGTGGTGATCATCCCTCCTTCGCCTGTAGTTATAACCTTACTTGGATAGAAGCTGAAAGCCGCTAAATGGCCTATGGATCCCGCTTTTTTCCCTTTGTAAAGCGATCCATGGGCCTGGCATGCGTCTTCTATCACGTAGAGACCATATTTTTCGGCGATTTCCATAATCTCCTCCATTTTGGCGGGGAAGCCGTATAAGTGTACCGGGATAACAGCCTTGCTCTTCTGGGTGATCTTCCTCTCCAAGTCTTGAACATCTATGTTATAATCTTCTAGACTTATGTCCACAAACACTGGTTTAGCTCCCACAAGTAAAATCACGTTAGCCGTGGCTAGAAAGGTGAATGAGGGCACTAAAACCTCGTCTCCAGGCCCGATGTTCAAGGCTAGAAGGGAGGCATAAAGGGCTGCAGTACCAGAGTTCACGGCTATAGCATGCCTTACCCCAATAAACTCCGCGAACTCTTCCTCAAACCGTCTAACCATAGGCCCTCCAGACAAGCTGGCATTAGTTAACGTCCCGCTCTCAAGAACCCTTAAAACAAGTTTCTTCTCCTCCTCGCCAAGTATAGGCTTATTTATAGGAACCCTCATTTAAACACCCTTCAACATACAATGTATACTCTATACTTAAAACCTTACCAGTAAGAACAGTTACCCAATAAACGCTTAAATAACCCCTACAAACATATTTCCCCAATGATGAGACCGTGACGATCAGAAAGATGACGACTACCAAACCGACTGAAATATAATATGGTTAGTCTATCAGTTTCGGGGGGTAGGCAGTGTTTAAGAAAGAGAAGGATGATAATTCCCCTGGTATGGATGGGTAGGAGGCTTGTATCGACTATCTGCTTAACTATATTGTGCCTAAGTGTTGTCCTAGACACCAGGATTTTCTAGGAATGTATAATGTTGCGTTATTTTTCGAGGGGTTTAAGCCTGCTGCACGCTA
>QMRH01000062.1 GCA_003650675.1 Thermoprotei archaeon
TAAGGACTTATACTTGGACTAAGAAATCTGGAGAAGACCTAGTGGATGCTTTAATGTTAGCTCTTAAAGAATTTGAACCTAAAGAGATAACTCAAATCTATATAGCTAAGGGAAGGACTAGACGAAAGAAAAGATATCCTAAGTTATTCTAACAATCCATTCAACTGTTACCTCTGCTCCTTCTGGTTTATCAAAGGGAGAAACGTCTACCTTAGATATTATGTCCTCTTCATTTCGTAAAAAGAACCTATAGATCGACTTAAAAGCTGGGAGAGATCCCCAATAACCTATAAACTTACATTCTCCTATTCCTAGAGCCGAAGAAGATACAGAGACAGTATCTGATCCACTCGAATGAAGAAGAACCATTTTTGATACTGGATTAGTTGAACTGTTCATTAAAGCATCTCTTAGGAAATTCTTTCCATAGGAAGTAAAGAGATTGGAATAAACAGAGATCTGTCTACCATCTAAGTAGATCAAGACTTCTCCTGTAACTGAGATCTGGCTCTTCAACTCTGATCAGCTTATAATTGTTTTCCAAGTTACTTCTAGAGAAATTCCATCTGGTTTATCAAAGGATGACACAGAGATCTGAGCTAGATCATTCCCACCAGATACTTGTCTAATCGAGAACTTATTAATCCCAGTTATTTCTGGAGAAGCAGGCCATGTAGCAACGAACTGAGCAGTATATTCATTTGGTTTAGAGTTAGTAGTTGATTGTTCAGAAGCATTAGTAGTAGCGTAACAATACATGTAAGAGATCTTGGAGAAACCTCCATCACAGAGAGCATCTCTAATTTGTTCCTTACCATAAGTAACCCAGGTATTTCCCCTCTCTTCCCATTGTTTAACGATCTTTCCATTCTCGTCTCTCATAGTAATTACAAGATTGTCCTTAAAGAGAATCTGATCTTCGAAAGGAGATCTCCCAAAGATCTTTCTCAATTTTCTCAATAACCGCATCACTCTAGATCACCTCTACGAAGATAGAGTAGTAGTCCATTCTATTTTAAGACTTACTCCATCTGGTTTATCAAAGGAAGTTCCGAAATTATAGATTGCTGATCTAGTAGTCCCAGAACCAGAATAAGGTACCATTCTTAGAGCTACTTGACAAATTCCATTAATTGCTCCACTTGCACCCCATTCTCCAGTGAACTTAGCTTTAGCTGTTCCAGGATGAGAGTTCGAAGTTGAAACAGTTGTACCAGAAATAGAAGTAAAGGAGGTATCTGAGCATTCACTCCCTAGCTCCATTTCTACTACCTCTAGAGCCCCAGAAGCAGCACCATTTACTAAACATAAAGCAATGTGATCTAAACCACTAATTTCATCCCATTTATTGTGGATTCTATAACCAGTTAAAGTCCTAATAACCCTTCCATCTTTAATCAAATAGGCTTTAACCTGATCCTCTATCCTAATAGGGAATAGAAGAGTTCCAACAATTCTCCACCATAATCTCCTTAATTTACACTTCATTCCATCCTCTCCTATTTCTCAACTCTTAAATGTTTTACCGTTACGAATTGATCACAAACTCTTCCAGATCTACCTGTCCAGAGTTTCAAGAAAGGCCCTCCCTGATCAAAGATCGAGAAGAAAATAAAATCTTCTGATAAATGCTTGATCTCACCTTCAGGGGTAAGTATTTCTCCAACCCAGAATCTAGAAGCCATGCATGCCTGTCTATGAGTAAGCATACAAGCTGATCCACACCAGTAATTGGTTGGAGATCCTAGGTATTTGTTTACAACGATCCAGACTTTCTTCTTTTCCATCACTTCATAAAGAACTTTGAAGATTTCTGGTGGAACTAGAATATCTGAATCTATCCAGAGAGCATAGTCTACCTTGGTTTTCAAGAAATAGTTTCTAAGAATTTCTCTGGCATAACAAATTCTTTCAAGAGAAGTTCTCTGAGCATCTATAGCTGGAGAAAAGAGAATCTTTTCCTCTGTAAAGATCTCCAAGGGGAGTGATGTGTCGAGATCTAGACAAACTACTCTTTCAACTGGTGGTGGATCAAGAGATCTTAGACTTCCAAGGAAATCCATTAGATATTTCTCCTTATGATCTCCTATAGGAGTAAGAGTAATGTATTCAGGTAGACCACCCACGGTTGATCACCACTTTCTTCTCTAGAACTCCATCCGAGTTAGTAATTCCTTTAAAGAGATCTGTATCAATAACAGCTACTCCATACAGACAGTCCCAGGTAAAGGGTAGAGATAAGATCTCTAGAGCCCATTCAGCAGCTTCCTGGTCTATTTCCTTAAAGATCTTGAACCACTCTTCTCCCATTTCAACAGTCCTTTCACATGTAAAGGAACAGGGTAGATGAGGAGTAATTCTAATTCCAAAATATCTTAGAGCTTGATTGCAGAAAGGATGGATCTCTACTTGGACAGTTCGACCAGAGATCTCAGCATTTTCTGTATTAGCTGCTATTTCCCAGATTGGATCAATACTCTTACTATACCAGACTTTATTAAAGAAATCAATACAACATTTTGGATAACCTAGGTGGAGTCCTATCCAAGTATGATCAGTCTCTTTTCTAACAAACTCCTCTCCGATCTTAGGATCTTTAACTAAAGCTCCAAAGAGATAGAAAGGTTCCCCTGAAACAGGTCTAATATGTTTATGAGAAAATCCTCTATAGATAGCTGTCCGTCTAGTTGGATAAAAGGACAAATGATATTTGTTTAAAAGATCAAAGATCTCTTCAGGCTTCTCGGAATGATAATGGTAAATATAGAGATCTCTCAATCCTCTTAGGAAAGTCTCGAACTCTAATCTCATAAAGGCACGAGTGATTCTCTTGATTCTTGGTCTCCAAATCTCCTCTAGTTTCTTAGATCGAAAGAGGAGTTTAGTTTCAGGACTTATCTCTATCATATTAGATCACTATCCAGATGTCTAAAGTTACCATCTAAATGTTCAATTCCATCTGAATGGGATTTGGAGAGATCTGAGTCTAAGTGTCTGAGAGATCCATCCAAGTGTTCTATAGAACTCTTTTCTCTCCTGGGTTGAGAGACAGATCTTCTAGGTCCAACGAACTTCAAGATATTTCTCAATCGTTTAAAGAGAAACTTATAGACAGGACACCATCTATCCTTTCTTCTCCAGTCCCAGTCAATAGCCATACCAGGACAACCTCCATAACAATAATTCCAAAATTCACATCCCTTACAGTCAGTTTGTTGAAGAATTCTAGACCTTAGATCTGTTTTAACTGGAGATCTTAAATAGAAATTTTCTCCATAAAGTCGGACACAAACTCCTACTCCTCCATCTCCTAGGACTGTAGTTGCTGCAGGAGTATGGAAGGGATCACATTCTCTGAAAACACAAACTACGTTTGGATCTCCTCTAAGTGCAGCTATTATATCTCTAAATGGACTCCAACCACTTATCCCTCTCTTCAAGAACAGATCTAAAATCTGATCATAAGCATTGATCAGTTCAGCTGGAGTTAGATCTATTCCTTCTATGCCAGAACAGCAGGGATTTAATCTTCCAGTAACACCTCTTTCTGATAAAGAGATCAGCCATTTCTTCAAGATTTCTAATCGATCGTTTATAGCATTGGACTTGTGGAGAACTACAATGATTGAAGTTGGGATCTTTTCTTCTAAGAGGAGATCAAGGTTTTCAAGAATCTTCTCTGTTTGTTTCTTCCGATCTTCCCTAGATCCAATACCCCTCAACTCATTACAAGGCCAAGGACCATCAATAGAGAGACCTACAGAAGTCTTGTATTTCTTGAATATTTCTATGAAGTCCTGATCAATCAAGTATCCATTTGTTTGAACAGAAGATCTCCCAGAGAGATCATAACTTAGTTTCAAGAATTCCTCTACTAAATCTTTCCCTAGAAAGAGAGGCTCCCCTCCGTGTAAAACAATCTGACTCTTGGTTTGAGAATAAAGATTTCTAACAGTGTTCTTAACAGCTTCTAGATCTATTACATTCTCTTCTGGTCTAATTTCTCTTTGGTAACAATACTTACATCGGAAGTTACAAGCAAGACCAGCCTTGATCAGAATCATGTCAAAATTTCCTCCTTGACCTCCTATTTAGGGGTAGTAGTCTGTCCAATCTAGATGGGTATCTAAGTGATCACTCCAATTGCCATGAGAAGCTCCATCAGTCCAATCCTGGTGATCAGTCCAATCTTCTGATGTATCATTATGATCACTCCAATCTTGATAGGGGTTTGACCAATTAACATGAGCTATATTACCGTGATCTGGCCACTGTGCATCTGTCCAATCTTCATGAGGAGTATCGGAATAATCTGACCAATCATAATGCACTGTGTCGTCATGGTCATTCCAGTTAGAGTGAGGTGCATCAGTCCAGTCTAGGTGAGCTATATTATCATGGTCTGGCCAAACATTAGACCAATCGTCATGAGCAACATTGTCATGATCTGACCAATCGAGATGGACTGAATCTTTGTGATCAGACCAAACTGTATAACTATCTGCATGAGAATCATTATGGTCTGGCCAGTCATCATAATCAGTGTAATCTGAATGTCCTGGTTCAGAAGGAAGACCTTGATTCGCATGATTATTCCAATCTATGTAGTCATCGTGATCTTGATGAGGAACATCTCCATGTTGATCTGTGTGGTCTACCCAGTCTGTGTGAGCATCAGAGTGATCATCATGGTCTTCATGAGGTTGATCAGAATGTTCATCTATGTGATCATCATGGTCTGTATAAGGTCTATTTGAGTGATCAGTCCAGTCTCCGTGATCAATCCAGTCAACATGACTATCTGTGTGATCAGAGTGATCGTCGTGAGGAACATCAGTGTGTTGATCAATATAGTCATCCCAATCTTCGTGGAGTACATCACCATGATCGTCCCAATCCGAGTGATCTGACCAGTCTCTATAATCTGAATAGGGTGCATCTGTATAACCAGTTGCTGTAGCTTGATCATGGAGTGAAAATTGATCGAAGATCTCTCCCTCTTCATTTATGGTCTCAGAATCAGTGAAGGAGAGACCCTCTTGGAGATCTTTAGCAAAACGTTCAAGGATCTGATCAGTAAATGATAGACTCTCAGAGATCAAACGTTGTGTATATCCGATCACAGAATCTAGGAAACTAATTCCATCAGAAATCTTTCCTTTTATTGTTCTGAAAACAGAGTCTACTAAACCAAGAGTCTCTTGAAGAGAAGTACTCATCTTCTGTTTTAGACTTTCTGTAAAGGATAGAGTTTCACTTATAGCTTCTTGGAAATAAGAAGTAACTTGGTCGGAGAATGAAATCAAATCTGAAGTAAGAATTTTAAATACTCTGAATAGAGAATCTATTAAACCCAGAGTCTCTTCCTTGACTGTTCTCATTAGACCTATCCAGGAATCGAAGAAACCTAGACTTTCACTCAGAAGTCTTCCCAAGTAACTTGTCACTTGATCAGAGATCTGAAAAGAATCAGAAAGTAATGCCTTGAACTTTCTTGCTATCTCATCTCCAAACGAAAGAATTTCTTGAAGACTTCTTATGGTTTTAGCCAGAACTTCGTCTAGAAAAGCTATTCCGTCTGAAGCTATACGAGTTATAGCTCCAGTGATCTGATAAGTAACTTCTTCAACTAGAACAAGACCATCTCTAAGAGTCCTAGTGAATTTCTTCCATGCTTCTATAATTGGAGTTAGAAGGCTCAAAGGAGCTCTTCCTCCAAGATCTTCAAGACTTCTTTGATCTCTTTATCAGATGCATCCTCTTGGAAGACTACAGCATAATCTCCATCTACACCCCTTTCAACATACTTGATACATCGATCTAGAGAAATTTCTCTCGGAGAACTAAACTCAAGAGCCTCTTCAATCAGAAATTCAGATCTATTGTAGAAACGATTAAACTGAGATCTCTTCAAGGTTTTAAGTTTATTCCAGAAACGGTGTTTCTTAGAAATTGAATATTTCTTCAAAGTTAGATTCACCTCCTAGATTGGTTCTTGATCGTCGAAGGGATTCCTAGCTCTCTCCTTCAGAGCTACTACATTAACCCATGCCTCTGGATTCCTCATATAGGCTACATCTCCCTCTCCTGCTTGAGTATGGAGATAATATTCTAGAATTAAAGTATCCCCGAAATCAGTTACATCCATTGATCCGTTCTTTTGATACCTCTGATACGAAGTTTCAAGAGTAGCCCAGTTAAACGTATCTTTAGGAGTGTCATTAGCTTTGAGAACTACTTTTAGAGCAGCATATCCATTTCCACCACCAGACTTTAGATCTGCTCCTACTCTAGTTAGAACATATTTCAAATCCATAGCATTTGGATCCCAGGTATCTGACCAGACTAGAACAGGAGATGTCTGAGATGTAGACCATTCTACTGGTCTAACATAGTAGCTCTTCCCTCCATCTATTCCGATTAATCGTTGAACCGTGATATCATCAAAGAAGTTAGCTGAACCCTTTTCTCCAACAAGTCTAACTCTTCCCCATCTAGCATTTACTGGAACATTATTAACATCATCTATGAAGTTATATCTAGTCCAAGTTAATGGAGAGACTTCTTCACAGAAAGATACTGTTCTTAGAGGTTCAAAAGTAGGACTTGCTCCATAATAAATCATGTAAGCAGATAGAGTTCCCCGAGAAGATCCATCATACCCTTTTGCCCAGAGTTCTCCAAAGTATCCTCCAGATGGATCAATTGGGAAAAGTTCTGATTCTAGAGTACATCCCTCTGGAATTCTAGCTGCAAACTGACCAAATCTAACTTCGTCTTGAGTTCTATAGACCTTAGAAGAATCAGAGGGATACCAGGCATCTGGAATACCGTCTAGATCTGCATCTACTTCGAACTGAGAATTCTTAACTAAGTTATCCTGAGATCTAGATACATTAATGTCATGCTCCCCTATAGGAGAAGTAAAGAATCCAGCCACCATAGCTGCACTGATCTCATCTGAAAGACGAACTTCCTCTAAATCTTCTAGTTTCTTAGCAAATCTCTCCAATAATCTTTCAAGGGAAGGTATTCGTACAGGAGCGAGATCCATTCTAGTTCGAAGATCGAACTGATCAAGAATAATCTCTTTCCGTCTTAAGAGGACTTCAACATCCTGGATCTCAGCTACTGAAATTGTAACCTTATGTCCAGGAGAAGTTATAGCGATATCATTAATCTCTAGTTCTTGGAAAATTGGAAGAGGATCTTTATAGGCTTCTAGAATTTGATCAGCAAGTGCAGCACACTTAGCATCTGAATTCAAGTTCGGATCGTAGATTAAAGGTCCTCTTCTTTCTCCATATTTCTCAATCGATGTAGAATCATAATGAAAAGCAGAATAGAAGCCCTTCTCAAATCTCATGTTGTCAATCATTAAATAAGCACTAGGATACTCGGAATATGGTAGAGGTTCTAGTACTGTAAATCTAATAGCTGAAATACTGTCCCATCTTGGATTTCCAACTATGTTTGGAGGAGACTTAGAAGTATATAGATTAAAGTTCAACTCTACTGGAGCCCATCCAAAGACCCATTGCCACCCTAGCCATAATGCTACCTTGTTAGGTTTAACACCAGAGAGTTCATAGATGTATTCAAAGTAATTGTCTGAGTCAGTCATATACCTAACAGAGAGTTTAACACTTCTACCTACATTCCACCAGGGAGCATATGCTCCAAAGACGTATTTGAAAGAGAACTTTAATGTTCCAAACATGGAGAGATCTAGAGGTGGATCAAAGTTTCTTTGGAGATAAATTCCTCCTGTAGCATCTGACTTATGAGCTTGAATCACATATTGTCCTGCTCCATATCTTGGATCAGGATCAACTACCTTGTCTCCAGATAAATTTCTAGTTGAACTCACAAACCCATCAGAAGTCCAGTTAAGAGCACTCTCTGTATACTCGGAATCAGATCCAAGGGTCTTTCCAGAAGACCCTATGACTCGTTGAGAATTAATGATTCTCTCTCCATCCAGAATATAGGAGACTCTAGTTATCTTATTTTCAAAGGATTCAATAGAGAATCTAGATCCTCTTGTAAAGGCACGGAAAATCCTCTGATTGTCCACATAGAAATCCCAATCTACTTGATCACAGATTTCTGCTATTGCATCCCATCTAGAAATCCAATCATTAGGATGATTGAAGACTACTTCAATAGTAGAGGATTCAATATAAGCATTAGAGAGTTTACCTTCATCGATTAATGGTTGAACGATCCATTGAAGAACATCAGTTACAGGTCCAACTGTTCTACGATAACCAGTATATTCATCTTGGAGATATTTACCCCAACCCTTAGCATGGATCAAATACCATCTAGGAGAATGTCCCTCAATATCTTTCTGTAAAGACCAAATTCTCCCAGAAAAAGCATGGTACCAGGGATCAGACTCTCCTCTTCGAAGATAAATATCGATTGTCTGTCCGATTTCTATAGATCCCTTAATACTCTCTTGATCCTTTAGCCATTCATAATCGATCTTTAACTCAGCACTAAATACCTCCTCTGTAACTGCTTGAACTACTCTAGTCTCAGAGGAAAGAGCCTCTATGGTTAGACCAGAATTAGTTAGAATTGTAATAGAAGCACATGGAATCTCTAAGAGACTCATGTATAGACACCTCTAGTTCTAAGTTCTTTAGCTATAGCCCTAGCTATTCCTCTTATGTCTTCCTCCGATCTAACATAGAATGGCCCAGAGACATTGACTACTATACTTGGACCTAGAAGAACTCCAGTTAAACCAAACATAGATCTACCTACAGTTGGTAGAAGAGGTCCAACTCTTCTAGAGATCTTACCAAGACTCTCTGCCATTCTCTCTAGACCTTCAATCAGTGATGGTGAGTGAGGTTGAGTTAGAGCTAGACCTAGTTTCTCCATTTCCTCTCTAACTCTTCTCATTTGTCTATCAATCATCAACTTAGAAATTAAGAACGACAGACCTAGTGTAAGAAGGGTTACTCCACCTGTAAAGATAGCAGTATTAATTGCTGCCTCTTTAAGAGCTGCAGAGAATGCTTCCGTTGAAATTGTAGCTGAATCCATTGCTGCTTTCTCTGCTATTAGACTAGTAAATGCCTGCCAAGTACTCATTCCCTCTGCTTCTTGGGCATACTTTAATCTTAGAAGGTTAATAAACAGATCAGAGGTGCTTCTAATCAAAGTTGGTAGAGTTCCAAAAGCTAGCATAGCCCAAGCAAACATCTGATTAATAGTTGTAATTCTAAGTCTCTCTTCAGCTAGAGCTACAGCTAGTTCTGCCTCTCTTAGA
>QMRH01000063.1 GCA_003650675.1 Thermoprotei archaeon
AAACAGATCTAACGCTCTATAAAACCCTCTAAGAAACTCCAAATTCTTTTCAAGCTCTACACTCCTTTCACACTTAATAGCTTCTAGAACAAGATCCTTCATCGATACTCCCTTAGCATCAGCCCTCTCCTTAAGCCACTCATACTCTTCTTTAGAAAGATATATTTGAAGCCTTGGGTGCTCACGCCTCCACCTCTGATAATACGTTTCCCTCTTACTACTAGCCACATTAACACCAATACTAACTCTAAAAGTACTGAAACTCATATATTTTACCATGCAGTTAATTCAAAGTTTAACCAATTCACCTCCATTTATTGACTGTCAGCACTTAGAAATTAGTATTTTAAACTTCCCTTTGATAATCATAAAAGTATCTATCCCCAATGCTAGTTCTATTATACCTTCCAATTCCCTGAAACTAATTCTCGGTTTTTCAGAGGGAGACTATAGTAGATAGATAAGCAAACATGTTTCTGGCATGGGGCAATTGAGAGGAAAAATCTACCATATGGTTACCTTCGGTCTCCTTACTTCTCTGCTAAAGTCTTTTGTTTCTACTATAAGGACTACATCATTTAAGCTTTCCTTATATTCTTGGTAAAGTTGCCATATAATGTCTTCCTGATCCGAAGGAAGTAAATCAATGTTTAACCCTAATTCTTTTGCTTCTTTAAAGTTTATTACAAAGTCATGAGAAGGGTAAGCCAAGAGTTTCTCTATCACCCTTTCTATTTCTTCCTGTGTTTTATTCTTCATGTGATATCTTTTGAGCAATAATTCCGCATATTTTTTAGCTTCCTCTATGGAGGCTCTGCAGAAACCTACGTGGTTGTAGTCTATTTTCATGAAGTAATCTGCTATTCTAGGACCGTATTTAGAAAATAGTTTGGGAAGAACGTGGTCTATGAATTCCTCAACGGCTCTCGCGGGGATCATGATGCTTGTCATAATAGGATGCGAAACTATGGGATCTATGGGTCCCAGTTCAGCATATCTTGTCATATAAATTCTATCACTTCCGAGAGCTAATAATGTTGCTGCAGACTTAGCCTTTTCAAGAACTATAACGTTAAACTTTTTAGCGTATTCACGTATAAGAGTAACTATTTTGTATGCTGCAGCTGCTTCTCCTCCCAAAGAATCAAGCAGTATCTCAACTTTCTCAACTCCTTCTTTCCTTTTCTTAATCGTTTGCTTTAATACTTCGTAAATAAGTGAGGCGTCATCAGTACTCATTTCTGCATGTTTGCTATACACTAAGCTCATAAGTATAGAATTACGCATTTTTTCAAGCTCGCTCAGCAATTCCCGTCTTTTATTAAAGCTCATTTCCCTTCACCTCAGTGGTTTAAGTGATTCATAGTATTCTCTCAGAAGCTTCGTAATTGCCCCTGTTCGGTAAAGCTCTAACTCTCTTCTTAACTTCACATAATCCTCTCTTTCGCTTTTGATCTTTTCATAATATACGCTTTCACGCCCCAACAAGGAATCCCCAAGAAAAGCATTCTACTAAAATCTAAAAATATTTAAGAATTGGGGATCAAAGATGCCAGAAAACGGGGGGTATACACGTAAATGACATAGACCGCTTCACAACATTAACTCTCATATTAACCTCCTGCACCGCAGTTAATATTGGAGTAAACATTGAGTTAAGGTTTCGTAGAGCTAATATTGGAGTTAAGACATACCACACCCGGAACTCCAGCCCACGCTAAGTCCGGGAACACTTAAGCATGCCATATATTGTCTTAAATAATCGAGCAGGAACTACTCGATGATGAAGCCACCTACCGCCCAAC
Source organism: Thermoprotei archaeon (assembly GCA_003650675.1). GTDB lineage: Archaea > Thermoproteota > Thermoprotei > Thermofilales > B20-G17 > B67-G16. The sequence continues at coordinate 1,806 of QMRH01000063.1, forward strand.
ACTTAATGTATAGTATGAGTTTTCTGACTTTCCAGAACAATTTAGAACATTTCAGAACAGTTCTAAACAGTTTCGAACAGCTGTTTAGAACGCATTCTAAACGCACACCACACCACCCCAGAACTGTTTGAAACATTTCGTAACGTTTGATAACACATGTTCTCAAACCCCCCAGCTTGAGAAGCGTATTTACGACAAAGTAAGACGTTTTGCGACAAATGTCTCACTCCGACTTAAATGTACTTTAAGCTGCAGCAGACACCGTCTTAAAACTGTCTTAAATACGTCTTAAATAGGTGTGCGACATGACGTCATGCATGTCCCTGACCGTAAGGTTCTTTGGTTAGTTGCTAAGGATTCTTCTCTCGAGCTTCCTCAGCGCATGCCCCGTAAAGGCTGTTGCTGCAGCGTTGAGAATCACTACTGCTAGGGTAGGTAGGAGCAGGTCCATGGGATCCATGACATTACCTCTCCCTAGCCCTGCAGAGCTTTGCCTTGCCGACGGTCCTACACTCTATCCTTCCCTCAGCCACAAGGACAGCGATGTACTTAGCCACCGTATTCCTCGACACACCTAGACGCCTAGCTATTACGTCTTTATAGTTCGTTGTCAGTACTATCATTGTTGGGTAGAACTGATTAGTTATGAATGTTAGCAGGCTTTACTGGTCAGCTTAGACCCGACTTACTATTAAGATAACTAACTAAAATGATTTTTCTTTTATTACACTGGTAAAACTTATTTCTTTTTTTCTATATCTAAGCCTGGGGTGCTTCCAATTATGTCTGAAATTCTTGCTTTAACAGGGTTAAGGATAATAAAGGGTACGGGCGAAGCACCTATCGAAAATGGCGTAATCATTATCGAGGGACGCCAAATTCGAGATGTAGGCACTTCCGGATCAGTTGAGATTCCCGAAAACGCCAAAGTGGTTGATCTAAAAGGTTATACGGCGTTGCCTGGTCTCATAGATGCACACCTACACTTGTTCGGGGTCAGATCCCTCGACTTGATTAAAGAGCCTTTGCTTATCCCGTACGCAACTCGTGTGGCTAGAGTTCTGCAGGATCTCAGAGCTTTAATTTCTGCAGGTTTCACGACCGTGGTCGATGCAGGCAGTGACATAGGTCTAGGAGTGAAGCAAGCTCTAGCAGAGGGGACGGCTGTAGGACCGAGAGTGGTTTCTGCAGGTTACATTCTGAGTCAGACTTTCGGTCATGGCGACCAACATTACTTGCCGCCAGAGTACGTTGACGTAAGGGTATCGAGACTTCCAAGCTATTCTCTAATCTGTGACGGCGTTGAGGAGTGCAGAAAGGCTGCTAGGTATGCTCTTAGGGCAGGTGCAGACTTCATAAAGATAACGACTACTGGCGGAGTGCTCTCAGAAAAAGACAGACCAGAGTACACGCAATTCACGATAGAGGAAATAAAGGCAATAGTGGAAGAGGCGGAGCACGCGAACAGATTCGTGCACGCTCACGCCCAAGGAAGCAGAGGAATTGTGAACGCCCTAAAGGGAGGAGTTAAGGTCATAGCTCACGGAATCTACATAGATGATGAGGGTATTGAACTCGCTAAAGAGAGGAATGCGGTATTGGTACCGACATTCGCCATAGTTGAACATATCGTTAGGTACGGCGAGGAGATAGGGACTCCTAAGTGGGGTGTGGAGAAGGCTAAAGCTGTGTACGAGGATCATCTAAATAACGTAAAGAGGGCCTACAAATCTGGTGTAAAGCTAGCTACTGGAACGGATTTCGTTGGGGGAGTAAAGGCCTTAAGACACGGTGACAACGCTGTTGAGCTAGCGATATTCGTTGAGAAGCTAGGGATGAGCCCTCTCGAAGCCATAACCTGTGCAACGAGGAACGCTGCAGAGGCTGCCGGATTGGCAGATTCAGTAGGAACCATAGAAAGAGGTAAGCTAGCCGACATCATCATAGTTAAGGAGAATCCGCTCACCGACATAAATGTGCTTCTAGATAAGAACAAGATAGTTGTCGTAATGAAAGAGGGCAAGCCTCTCAAAGATATGATCGGGTTGTTCTCCAAATAATCCACGATTCTAGGTAGTTCGATAATGCCGTCCCCTATAGAAGCTATATACTGGCTCCTCGTCTTCCTAGTGATCCTAGCAATAGGTGATATAGTCGGTACAGCGACCAGGGCTAGGATCTCCGGGTTTTTCGTGATAATTCTCCTATTGTTAATCGGATTCCTTACAGGTCTCTTGCCAGCAGATATAGTGAGTAGAGCTGGCTTGACCGGAGTAATACCCTATGTAGCAGCGCTCCTTATATTCCACATGGGTACCCTAATAGACATAAGAACGCTTATAATGCAATGGAGAACCGTAATAGTAGCAATAGTGTCGATGGCGGCGATATGGACATTTCTAAGTATCTTAGGCCCAGTTCTCCTAGGAAGAGCGGAGACCCTAGTCTGCATACCCATAGTTAACGGTGGTATTATAGCTGCTCAAATAATGACTCAGGCAGCCATGAGTAAAGGCTACCAGCTAGCAGCAGCTCTGGGAGTTTTAGTACTCGGGATTCAAGGATTCTTTGGTAGCTTCTTCATGTCATTCTTCAGCTCGAGAGAAGCTAGGAGGATAGTCAAGCTCTATAGGGAGGGCAAGCTCAGGCTCCAGAGCACTCAGAACACCGAACAGAGAGAGTACCCTGGCTACCACATAATCAACTTGGAGAAATACGAAAGCTACCTCACAGACTTCGTACTACTGCTGATCAGTGCATTCTTCGCATGGTTAGCCCTACTACTGGGCACAATAACCCCCGTGAACTACTCACTGTGGGCGCTGTTTCTAGGGATAGTAGCCAGCTACCTAGGGCTAGCCCCAGAGAAGATTCTCGAGAGAGCTAGGAGCTCAGGGTTTTTAATGGTAGTTCTCTTCGGAGCTATTGTACCAGCGTTAACATTTATAAAGGCTGAGCAACTAGCGACGCTCACGTACCAGCTATGTGTAGTCTTCGGAATATCGCTACCCGCAACCTTTCTCTTTACGTACATCTTGCCCACGTGGAAGTTGGTTGGTTCGAGGGACATGGCGTTCAGTATTGGAGTTGCTCAGCTCCTCGGATATCCTGGAACCTATTTAGTATCGCTTGAAGTAGCTAGAAGCGTCGGTAAGACACCAGAAGAGAGGGAGATAATTTTAAGAAGAGTTTTACCGATGAATGTTATAGCAGGCTTTACGACCGTGACAACTCTCTCGATAGTCGTAGCTGGTATCTTTGTAGGCTTGCTATAAAACTTTATTAATCGCTTTTTATCTTCCTTCAGCTTTAGCTAAAACGTATATTTTATTGGAGCAAATCTCTCATACGAAAGATCCTCTTTTAGTAGGTGCGTGGGATTGGAACATATATGCAGGTTATGAATTTCTCTATTCCTACCCTTCAGCAATTTACTACATATGGGCCCTCATATCTATGGCAACGGAATACAAACCTGAAGTTGTTGTCAAAGCGTGGGTGACCTTCTCATTTATAGCCACTAGCGTCGTGATGTACCTGGTAGTAAGGAGAATTACCAAAAATACTATATCCGCATTCGCAATTGCATTAATGTATGTTTTTACACCTTACATTCCGTATTATCTCCTTAAACTTGGCTATGCACACACAGCTATCATTTTTGCAATAGTACCCCTATACATTTACTATACATTGTTAAAGAATACATGTACAAAGAGAGATATTGCTATCTCAGCCGGTTTGCTAACGCTAGTAGCTGTCATCCATATTATGTGGGCTATCCCCCAAGCCTTTATGTGGATAGTGAAGGGCTTTCACGATCTTGTCTTTAGGAGAAATCCCAAAATGTTTGCTTGGCAAATTACTATCGTTGTCCTATCAGTATCGGCATCAGCCTTTGTTTGGTTCGTACCTATAATCACATTGTTGCATAATAATGCCATGAATGTTCCTTATAATGATAGAGACTTTGTTGGCTTCTGGCTAAACAACTATCTAAGCCTCATAGTCGCTACGTATGCTATGCCATTAGCAGCTATGGTCTTAGTTCTTAGGAAGAGGAAAAATGTTAATGTGTTATTACACCCAAAATACTTTGTGTTCTTGATATTTTTCGTTCTATGGCTCCTCCCTCACAGAGTTGGTTCGCTATACCTCAATCCTCTAGGTGATTAGGGTGCTTTAATTGTGTTATTTCCTTTATCTCTTGTATTAATATCTGATGTTTTGGCTAGCGATAAATTCCTAGCTCTATTCCTCGTCATTATTATCCTACTTACAACGTGTGCCGCCTTTAAGATAGATTACATGACTATACCAAGCTCGGGGACCTTGTCGAAATACTTTTTCGAATAGCTGAGTTTATTCGCTCTGACGAGAAGCGGTTTAGAGTAGCAGTAATACCAACTCACGCATATTCTTGGATGTTACCAATAGTTACTGGCAAGAGTATCTTAGGGGGATGGTATTTCCAAGGTGCTCCGCCAGGATTAAACTCATTCTTAAGTGATGCAGGATTCTTTACAGAGAATTTCAGTAGACTGATTGAATCGCCAGATCTATATGCAAAGCTGTTTTCCTACGTTGGAGTCAAATATGTTATTGTTTACGCGTACTTTGCTGATGTAATAAACGCTTTCAAACATTCAATGAATTTCGCACTTAAATACTCTGATACATCATGGAGTTATTACGTATTTCAAGTCATGAATAGCTATGAAAGAACATGTTTACTGGATGGAGTTACTAAAGATCTAATAGATTTGGTGAAGGAGTCAAATAACATAGTTAGAATTGAAGAAGGTAGACTTCGCGTGACTTTACTAAATCCGAGCCCTATAACGATCATAACGAAGAAGATCGCTATCCCCTCGGAAAGTGGAAAACTTCTTGTGGAGCTCACTATAAAAACCAAAGATCTTAGCCCCATTGGCCGACCGTGGTATAACCACTTAATAATACGGTATTTCGATGTGAACATGCAACAGTTAGATGAAGACTGGATAGAAATCCCTCAGGGATCGACTGTAGCTACGATAACTAAGGCATTCGATACTAGGGGTGCAAAATACATAGAACTCTACATGGATTTACAATCACGTAACCAAAGCGTTATAGAAATTGTCGATCTCAAGATTTGCTTCCTTAAACCTAGGTTTATTCCGTTACTGGCTAGTTCTAGAGTGGTGCCTGTGCACACCTATACGGAGTTCCTTGAGTTACTTCAGGTAAACAACGATCTTGTAGCACCTCTCAAAGATATAGAGACTTCGATAACTCTAGATAGCGATCCCTATATCTCTAATTGGAGAATACAGCAGAGTAGTCTAAACGTTACCGTAGAGTTCACTATCTCCGATAAAGGATTCGTGGTCATACCATTCGGAGTAAAGCCCAACATGTTGATCTTGATCGAACCTAAGGAGCCTGTAGAAACTCATATCGCTTATTTCGATTTCTTAGCTTTAAAAATTATGGAACCAGGGCATTATAGAGTTGTTATAAAGGTTTTGCCAAATAATCTAGGCATATATGAGTTTATCATTAGTGTACTCAGCATTATTGCACTTGCACCAGTGCTACTATTAAAAGGACGATATCTTCGGGTTGGTCAGAGTTGCAAACCCCAGTAGTAGATACTAAATAGGGTGATTATGATCAGTGGTAACTGGTTGTGTTGTTGTTCTTATTGTTGTTCCTACGTACTCAGCAAGAGATTTGTTTGGAGCACACCCTGAGTTCATGAGTGTGGCTCTGCTTCTAGAAGATCTTCTAGCTCCTTTGCTGAGAAGCCTAGCTCTACGAGTCTTCTAAATGCGTGCATCTTTATCTCCTGGTAGTCCTCTGGTCTGAATACTTTCTTCGCTTCTCTAAGCACCACGTTTATTATCAGCTCCTTAGCTCTCTCGAATGCCCCCGAAGTCTTGAGTACCTAGTGAATTAAATTACAGGTACTCCCTAACCATCCCTAGATATTTGGGATACTCCTCATCAGCCTCACCAAGTAAGTCCTCGTACCTCGCTTCACTAACTCTAAGCTCCCCAAACCTAGATTGAATGAACCTAGCCACTTCCCTAGGCATGGCCTTCACCATTAGCCTCCAAGAAATTTTCCTCACGTACTTCGGCAGTACTAGGTTATGTCTTCTAGCATACTTAGTAACTTGATGTCTATTAACATGCCTAGGCAGGATGTCTTCGAGTGTTTTTAATGTTTTTATGCTGAAATACATCCATTCACATGGCTTCTCAGATTCTCTTAACCCCATGTAGTATCTGCAGAAACCCTTATCCTCAAAACATACAAGCCTCTTAGTAACTATATCTAATCCTGGAACTTCAATTATTTCCTCCGGACTCCAAACCTCAAACATCTTGAGCACATGTTCGAATCTAGCACCAGACTCCAGCATAACCCTATAGATAGTGTAATATAGCTGGTGCTTCTCCCCGAGGAACTCTAGTGATTTCTTCAGATCCTCTAGGGATATCTGGTATGGTCTAACATCGAGTTTGTAGGAACGTGATGGTACTACCTCCATTATCCATCCGAATGTCTCTGGGCTAATTCTCCTCTTGAAATACAGGTATTGTATGTAGTGTCTGAAAACATTTCTTAACCATTTATTCGGATGGTTAACAACGTAGTCTATGAGTTGTTCAGAAAGCTCCTTACCCTGTAAGTACTTTTCAAATAGGCTTCTATAGTACTTCAAGGTTTCAGGGTCCTTTACCTTCCTACGTTTCTTACGCTCCATGAGGAAGTGTTCGAAGTCCTCGCTCCACTCAAGCTTAATCCCTGCGAAGCTTATTCCAAGCATCTTCCTGAGGTCATCCCTAAATTCTTGAACAACAAATTTCAGGATAGCATTCTTTAGGTATTCATCCCTAGATGCTAAAGCTAGTATCTTAAGTGCTAAACCGTAATCTACAACACCCTTATCACTAATAACACCTAGAGCTTTAAGTCTATCCCAATCACTAACAATAGACTCGAAATCCTGCTTGCTCATCAACCTTAAAGCTTTCTTAATAATGACGCTAGGAACTCTACGCTCACCTGACAAGTACCTATGGAGACTGGACTTAGCAATACAGAGGGCCTTACATGTTTCATTAAAACCTAGCTTATCCTTAACAAACCTAAGAATACTACGTCTAACATCATCACTTAAAGCTTCAACATCAACCTTCTCATACCATTTGAAATCAGAAGTGACTTCACCCAAGAGTTCCCGGAACCTCCAAGAAACGGGAACTGTTAGGAGAGGTATTTAAGTTTTCATGCTCTGAAGATTTTGGTGGCGGGCCCGCGGGGATTTGAACCCCGGACCTCCGGCTCCGCAGGCCGGCGCCCTATCCTGGCTAGGCCACGGGCCCTTCAATAAATTATGTTGTTATTGGGGGTTAAGTTATTACTTCAG
>QMRH01000064.1 GCA_003650675.1 Thermoprotei archaeon
AAAAATAGACATACTTTGCGGGTAAAATTTAAATACTTTGCCAGTATTTTTCTAGTGGAAAAATGGAAAAATAACAAAAGGTGATAATTATGAAGGGGAGTTATAAAGTTTTTTTGTTATTTGCTTTATTTTGTCTAATACCTTTAATTTCAGTCGGAAAACCCGTTGATACGAAGTATGACTCTTATAATAACCCTTATTTCTATTCATGGGCTGAGGTAAAGGCTATAGCAGATCCATTTGGTTACGGTCACGCAAGAGCAGAGAGGTCTTATGGTGGGTATACGGAGCCCATAAGCCCACTAAGGTTGGACTATGAATTTTATTATGTAGATTCTTCAGGTATGATAGTAGATTATGAAAAAGATTACAGGGTGACAAGTGGTTATTATACAGAGGTATGGTGTTCATCGAGTATAAACCACATGGTTTCGATAGTGAAGGCTAAGGCTTCTAGTCAGTTTCGGGATAATGCGCTTCCTGACCCCCCGGCTAATGAATTCACCTTGATAACAGCTTGGGCGGTTGCTCAAGATGACTGGTTAGGGGGTGATGGTTCATGAATAAATATAGGTTGGTTGCGTTTACCATAATAGCACTTATTTTCATTAGTTTTATTCCTCTTGTGCATCCAAAGACTAATCTGGTTCCTCTATGGCTTAGAAAGGGGGTATATGCAGTTTACAGGTTTAAGGGCCCCTTTGACATGATGTTCATGAACAATACTTGGATATGGTTTGAGAGTCCTGTAAGTACTAGTTCCTATTTTTCATGGAAGATTACTGATGTCAATGGAGAATGGGCTACAATCGAGGTGAATCTTCACATAGAGTTTAGCAACACAAAGGTGAGGATAATAAGAAACTTTAATCTTAAGGATGCGGAGAGAAAAGTTTTTGAAAGCGGGAGCATCGATTTAAGGTCAACGGTAACCGTAAACATATACACTAGGAAAGTATACTTGAAAGATGCTGTGATAGGGGAGACAGGTTTCTGGATTCCACCCAGCTTCCTCTATAATGGCTCCATAATAAGGGTTGGGGAGGTTCTTGGACATATAAACGTAAGGGGGATACTTAAGGGCCCATACATGGTTAAAGTTGGAGCAGGCTGGGTTTACGCATATGGTTATGAAGAAGATGAAAGCGATAATCAAACTATAAATGTGGTCACTGTTGTGTTGAAGGAGGTGGTTCCCGGAAAAATTTACGGCAACCTTAAGGTGCTCAATCTCACCTACTATCCTAATAGAAATGTAACAGTGGTGTGGCTACAGAATATTAAGGAGCCCTGGAGGCTGACCGGGGTCGGTAAACGAGGAAACTGGACAAAGATGGTCACCGATTTTGGGTTTATTAAAGATGTTTCCTTCAGAGAGAACACAATACATAGCAAATATTATTATGATCCGACTTCAGGGCTTGCAATAAAAGCTAGTTTCGGGCCAGGAGGAGATAGAAAACCTTCACAAATGGCAAGTGGAGACGGATTAACTGTAGCCCTGGGGCTTAGGGTATTTAATGCTGACATAGAGCTCGTGAAAACTAATATTCCGACGCTAATGTTTGAAATTTTATGGAGGGGGATCATTGGAGCAGGAGCATTGATGGCGCTGCTAATTACCAGCAAAATTAAAAGAAGAAGGAAAAACAAGGAAAATATCAAATACACATAGTTTTTATCACTGATGCCTTAAAAAGGTTTAAACTAGTTCATTTAATTCTTCTAGGGTTAAAGGGTTCCCGTTTAACCTAATGTTCAATAGTTTCAGTACCCGTAATACTAATGGAGGTTCCATGTCAGCTAAAGCAAGTAGCGTTTCATTGGATAAAATAGTCCTTTTGTCTAATCCTCCTAGCATATTTCCGTTTCCTCTATCTGTATCACTCTATGTATTTTTATTGTGGTGTGGCTTCACGGGTTCCGCCTCGCCCACAGGGACCTGCCTACCCCCATGGGGTCGTGGGCGGCTGTCGAGCCCAACGGCATGGGGCTTCCATCACCCACATACCCATAAAAACATTAACACAACACAAAAACATAGTTTGAAAAATTAAAAGTTTCTGCCCCGATTAAAAGGAAAATAATAATGGGTCTTTGCAACACGTCACAGCATGCGACTTAAATAGAGAAATATTTTATTTAACGGCCGTATAGTATTGAGGGGGATGTATTGGTCGAAGAACTTCTACGACAACACGGTAAACCAGAGAAAGAGGTCTATTTTGATCTAGAAAACTCGGGGCTAGTGCCTCAAGAAGTAGTTGAAGCCATGCTTCCATACTTCAATAAAAGAGGTTACGGTCATCCGTCCATAACCCATAAGATTGGCTGGGAGGCTTATGAAGTAGTCCATACCACAAGGGAGCTCGTAGCCTCCACTATTTCTGCACCAGATCCAGAAAACATAGTCTTCACCCATAGTGGAACAGAAGCCAATAACCTGGCTATTTTAGGCTTCGGGCTTGCAAATAGAAATAAACCAGGAAAAATAATTGTCTCCGCTATAGAGCACCTTAGTGTCATCCTTCCCGCCGAACAACTAGAGAAGATTTTTGGATTCAAGGTCATGAGGGTTCCTGTAACGGAGGAAGGGTTTGTGCTACCGGAGATCTTTGAAGCATACATGGATAAAGATACCGTCCTTGTTAGCATACAAGCAGTAAACCACGAAATCGGTACAATAGAACCAATAGAAGAGCTTGTAAAGATAGCCAAGGACCTGAACCCAAATGTAGTGTTCCATGTAGATGCAGCTGACGCCTATGGGAAACTCAGGATAGATGTCAAGAAAACCGACATCGACCTGCTAACAATAAGTAGCCATAAAATTTTAGGACCTAAAGGTGTAGGAGCACTTTACGTTAAGCCTGGAACACGTATAGAAAAGGTGATTTTTGGGCAGTTGAGTACTCAAAGCCTGTGGCCAGGGGTTGAAAATGTGCCAGCAATAGCTGGATTCAAGAAAGCTGTGGAATTAGCGTTCAAAAACTTCGATGAAAATGTGGCTAAAATGAGGAGTCTAAGGGACATGCTGATGAAGGGTATAGTCGATAATGTAACTGACGTACTCATAAATGGCCCTACAGGTGATAAACGTGCACCGGATAACGTTAACATCGCTTTTTTAGGCGTAGAAGGCGAGGCCTTGACCCTCGAATTCAGCCTTAGGGGAATATACGTTTCCAGTGGAAGTGCATGTACAAGTAGAATGCTGGAGCCGAGTCATGTGCTTTTGGCTATAGGCAGAAGACACGAGGAAGCCCATGGAAGCATACTCTTTAAGGTTTCAAGGTATCATAGTGAAGAGGACATAAATTATGCAGTAGAGCAGATACCTCCGGCCGTAGAAAGACTTAGAAAAATTAGTGCAATAAAGAATAAATAGTACAGGCTGGTTATATGACATAGTAATATGGGGGTGGAATTTTGAGCACTAGAATTCCTTTACCGTACTCTCCTAAAGTACTTGAGCTCTTCAGGAACCCGAAGAACGCCGGAGCTATGGAAGATGCCACCGTGAAGGCCAGTGCCGGTAGCCCGGCCTGTGGCGACGTAATAAGAATGTACTTAAAAATAGTCGAGAGAAACGGAGAATATTATATAGAGAAAGCAAGTTTCGAAAGCTATGGCTGTGCAGCAAACATTGCTGCAGCCAGCGTCCTAACGGAATTAGTGAAGGGGAAGAGTTTGAGGGAGGCTTGGGAAATATCTTGGAGGCATGTGACGGATGAACTTGGGGGTCTCCCTCCAATAAAATATCACTGCAGTATGCTAGCTGTGGGAGCGTTGAAGAGGGCTATTAGAGAATTCTTCAAGGGTAAAAAGTATCCTGAGTGGCTACCCGAAAAACCAACCTGGGAGGAGAAACAGGTGATAGAGGAAGAGAAAATGATAGAGAAGCTGTACAGTAAATACGCTGGTCTAGGAGGTAGATGAAAATAGAGGAAATAAAGGTACTGGATTTTACGAAAAGAGGAGAAGGATGCACGGGTCACCCTATTGTACGGCTTTCCAAAGCCATTTCCAACATAAAGGATCCACAACCACACTTAATAGTCATCATGGAATCCGATATACCGGAAAAAGCCCTTAAGACGTTTCTTGAACGGAAAGGTTTACATGTAATCGAACTAAGGAACGAGAATGGTGTTTTGAAAGCACTTGTAAAAAGACCATTATAGATACGAGAAAATTTATCTCAGGTGAACGTAGTTATAATAGGTGAAAAACGGATGGGTCTGGATCCTTATTCTATAAAAAAAGATTTTCCGATTTTTTCCCATACAGACATCATATATTTAGATAATGCAGCCACCACACATAAACCCCGTGTAGTGGTTGAAGCCATAAAGCGTTTTTACGAGGAATACAATGCGAACATTCACCGTGGATTACATGAACTAAGCCAAAAAGCCTCAGAAGCATATGAAAACGCCCATGAAGTGTTATCAAAGTTCATAAACGCTAGAGACTGGAGGGAGGTCGTGTTCACGAGGAACACTACTGAAGGAATAAACCTTGTTGCATATTCATGGGGTCTTAGAAACCTTAAACCTGACGATGAAATAGTAACAACTATTATGGATCACCATAGTAATCTCATACCCTGGTATCTGGTTTCCAAGAACACTGGCGCTAAACTTAAGTTGGTGCGGATAAGGAATGATGGAACACTAGACTACCAGCACTTCGAATCACTTTTATCGGATAAAACGAGGCTAGTTGCGGTGACGATGATGAGCAATGTTCTCGGAACAATAGTCGACGTCCGATATTTAGCTAGGAAAGCGCATTCGGTCGATGCACTTATACTCGTCGATGGAGCCCAAAGTGTACCCCACATGCCGGTCGATGTAAGAGAACTTGAAATAGACTTTCTGGCCTTCAGCGGGCACAAAATGCTTGGCCCCACCGGGATAGGCGTCCTCTGGGGGAGAAAAGACCTTCTAGAAGAGATGGAACCATTCCTAGGCGGCGGAGATATGATAAGAGCCGTTCATTGGCGTGAAGGTAAAATAGAAGCAATATGGAATAATTTGCCATGGAAATTCGAGGCAGGGACCCCGCACATAGCTGGAGGTATAGGTTTAGCTGAAGCCGCTAGATATCTTCAGAAGATAGGTTTAGATGAGATAAGAAACCACGAGAAAAAGCTAACAAAATACGCTTTAAAACGATTATCCGAGCTAGGAGAAAAAATCCAGGTTTACGGCCCTCTTGATCCCGAAAAAAGAGGGGGGATTATCAGCTTTAACCTATCTAAATTGAATCCCCATGTTACAGCAACCCTCTTAGACAGCTATAGAATAGCGGTGAGAAGCGGCTTTCACTGTGCCCAACCACTACATGAATATCTGGGATTGAAGGAGGGCTCCGTGAGGGCAAGCTTTTACCTCTACAATACATTTGAAGAAATAGATAAACTATTTAAAGCCCTAAACGAAATAAGCGAAAACTTCCCTTGATAGAGGACCGAAACTCTATATTTTTATGATAGCAGACGCATTATATAACGGGTCAATGATGTGAAGGAATATTACAGGACATTGCTTAAAGAGCTTTTAAAGGCGCTTAAAAACCGGTTTAAGGAGAAACTATACTGCATGGTAATATACGGTAGTGTTGCCAGAGATGAAGCTAAACCTGATAGCGATATAGATATACTTTTGGTGATCGAAGACCTGCCTAAAAGCAGGCTTGAAAGACAGAAATTGTTCATAGAAGTAGAGGAGAAAATTAGACCCTTTATCGACGAACTATGGGATAAAGGGATTTACATAGATTTTTCTCCAATAATATTGACCCCCTCAGAGGCACAGCGCCTCCGCCCCCTATATTTAGACATGGTAGATGACGCGGTGATAATATACGAGAAAAATGGATTTTTCACGAATATACTTAGACGTTTAAAGAAAAAGCTGAAAGAAATGAATGCAAGAAAAGTGCATGTGGGAAAGCGGTGGTATTGGGTGCTTAAAGAACCATATGTTCCAGGGGAGGTGATAGAGGTTGAATAACCTTAGAATGGCTAGAAGTTATTTATCGCAAGCCGAGGAAAGACTGTTTCATGCAGAGATGGCCTTAAAGAGAAGTAAATACGCGTATTGTATTAGACAATGTCAGGAAACTGTAGAACTTTCCCTTAAAGGCGTTCTACGTGCAGTGGGAATCGAGCCTCCAAAATGGCACGATGTCGGTCCAATACTCAGACGCGAGAAAGAAAGATTTCCTGAATGGTTTAAGGAGAAAATAGATATTTTGTCACATGTTTCGAGAAGCCTTAGAAGGGAAAGGGAGGCATCTATGTATGGCGATGAGGAATTGATGATACCACCAGATGAACTTTATACAGAGTACGATGCAAGAGAAGCACTAAAAGAGGCTAAGCTCGTGTTTGAAATATGCGATAGATTGTATAGGGAATTAACGGATAAAAGAATCCAGTAGAAGCATGTTTTCATAGGATATCCTTGTCAACAGTTTAGAGAACACTGGGCTTCACCTTTTATCAACAGTACCCTTGCCTCATGCTAATATACTTAAACGGCGGCTAATAGCCTTTAGATGACATAATAAATTTATTTATGCTTTGTTACATAACTCCGTATGAAGATGGTTTTTATAGGTCCCCCTGGCATAGGCAAAGGATCCTATGCTACAGAACTTTCGAAGATCTTGAAGATTCCTCACATATCTACAGGTGATATTTTCAGAGAAGAGATCAAGAAGGAAAGTGAACTCGGCAAGCAAGTTAAAAAATACGTGGAGAAAGGGTTACTTGTACCGGATGAAATTGTAATAAAGGTCGTTGAAAACCGTTTAAAGAAAGAGGATTGTAGAAACGGGTTTATTCTAGACGGTTTCCCTAGAACACTAAACCAGGCAAAAGCGTTAGACAGGATTACTGACATAGACCTAGTCTTAAACTTCACAGCTCCCGTCGAAACAATCATAGGGAGAATAAGTGGCAGACGAATATGCAGGAAATGTGGTGCAATATACCATGTAAAGTTCATGCCCCCCAGGGTCCCGGGGAAATGCGATAAATGTGGAGGAGAACTCTATCAACGAGAGGACGATAAACCTGAGGTCGTGGTTAAACGGCTAAAGGAGTATGAGGAAACTTTTAAACCGATAATAGACTATTATAAGGAGAAGAAAATTCTGGTAACGGTGAATGCGAACAGGCATCTTAAAGAAGTCGTTAAAGACTGCCTTAAAATCTTAGAAGAAAAAGGTCTACTTAAAAGTAGTGGAAATTAAATGTTTTTAAGGCACTCTCTCCTGAAAATTTCTTCCTTGAAGCCATAAATATACAAGGTTGACTACACCTTAAAGGAAATCCAAAAATATAAACAGTCTTATAAATAGAATGTTTGATTATACACCTTATATAGCAACAATTATCTTCACGGGTAGGAATATACGTCTTCCTTGAGACCAAGAAGATTTATAAGCAGGGTAGATCCCTACCGTTAACCATCTCCATCGGCTGGTGGATTGTGGATGGAAGCTGGATCTGCCTAGTGGCCCTTTCATCGTTGCACAGTATTTGGCCATTACCAATTGGAAAGAACGTTGCTCTGGTGAGTGGGGGTGTCTTGCTTGTAGCTGGATGTACACTACTTCTAGCCGGTATCATCGAGTTTCGCTCATTGCGCAGGGTGTCTGGGATGGAGACTACAAAACTTATAGCCACGGGTATATAATTGGAGTAAAAATCCCCAATTTCTAGGATTCTATCTTACATTGTTAGGCATGTCACTTCTCGGACGCTCAGGATACGCCCTTCTACTTGCAATAACAGCCGGCATATACTGCCACTACTACATAGTAAATGCTGAAGAACCATACCTCGAGCATGTGTTTGGAAAGGAATACATAAAATATAAGCTTAGTATGGGAGAGAAACGTATAGTGGCTTTAGCATCGATTCTAGTATATGAACCCGATATCCTTATGTTTGATGAACCCACAGCCAACCTGAGCAGTAGATTTGTAAAGCAGATTAAACAGGTGATAACAGATGCGAAAAACGTGGCAAAGCCGTTGTAGTGACTTCATATGACATCGAATACGTCGTAAAGGCAGTTGATCGAGTCTATGTAATTAACAGGGGGCTGGAACGTTAGACTGTGGCTTTGTATCTTTTTGTATTATTTTGTTCTGGGTGTTATGTTTATAGTGTGTTGTGTTAATGTTTTTATGGGTATGCGGGTGATGGAAGCCCCGTGGGGTATAACTTAGATGGGAGCCCCATGCCGTCGGCCTCGACAGCCACCCACAACCACACAACCCTAACAAAAGGGTTATAGGCGAGACGGAACCAATGAAACCACACCACAATGAAACAAAATACATAGAATGATACAGATAGAGGAAACAGGGTCT
>QMRH01000065.1 GCA_003650675.1 Thermoprotei archaeon
GCCCCCTACTTTAGTGGGGGTTGAATGGCGTCGATGGGGTTAAATAGTGGAGTAGCAGCGGTATCTTAGGGGGATGGTCACCCTCCGCAATGGAGGCATGTCCATCGGGCTGGCGGCACAGCCACTGCTTCAATGAATCCCCCACTTAAGTAGGAGGAGTGTCAACGGTGTATAGGTTTGTGTAGGCTAAACTAATGGTAAAGCCTTTTTCCTGGCAGTTTGTTCAAGTAACATTTAAATTTCTTTTTCGTGATTATGAGCAGGGGGCAGGGCCCGTAGCCTAGCCAGGTAGGGCGTCCGGCTCCAGACCGGAAGGCCAGGGGTTCAAATCCCCTCGGGCCCATCAAAGATTTTAAGCTCCAAACCATTCAAATGAATAATACTCGATTTTTTTCTCTCGGGGATTTACGGTAGCTAAGACAAATTTTTTTCTCACACTATGTGACAGCCTTCCGGCCCTAACTATCTCCAGGGGGTCTATTGGTTCGTTGTACGGATGAACGTATACAAGAAAAGGGGCGTGATCTATTCCCGGCCCGTGCTTGTATACGGCAAATGTTGCGCCAAACTTTATGCCTGACTTTACGACAAAACCTGAGTCTCTTAAATCTTTATAAACTTCATATACCTCACTGAAATTGCTATATTCCTTTTCTCCTAGTTTAAGCAAGTCGCTTAGTGATAGCTTTCGTTCACCGGAATACACAGATATCAATCCCTTTTCGACAAGGTATACTGCTTCAATCAAAGATAATTCAAGTAGATCCTCAACTGTATAGTCTTTAACCTTTCTAATGCTAACAAATTTACCGTAAAACCCTTTTTTATATAGTTCTCTCCCTATAGTTCTGTCAGGTATAACTACCCTCTTACCAACTAATATAGCCTTAATTTTCATCTCTACATAACCTTAGTAAAAATTAGGGAGCAAACTATAAATTTTAAGTCTAAGTCGAGGTTGAAGGATAATGATATTCTAATAGTACTATAACCACTATTTATAACTACTAAGAGTAGAATTTATATGGTGGTGTTGTGCGAAGGATCTCTGTCCGGATACCTGAACAGCTCTATGAGCTTATAGAAGAGTTGGTGGAAAGCGGGGAATATAAGTCTAAAGCAGATGTAATTCGTGAGGCTATAAAAGAACTTTTAAGGGAAAAAGTATGGATGCAAGAGGGGGGGAAGCACCTTGGCTGGGACAGAAGGAAGTAAAATAATGTATATAGATGCTTTTTTCACTGAGGGTAAGAATCACTTAGTCATAGCGCCTTCGGGGGGCGGTAAAACACTAATAGCATTACAGTTTATGCTTAGTTGCGCTACTAAAGGTAAAAAATGTATCTTTCTTGCAACCAATGAACCGGCCTTAGAGATAGTTGAGGGTGCAGGGAGACTAGGGCTTCCCTTAAATGAGTTTTGTGAGAAGGGGAAAGTATCCCTCTACAATATATCCTACACGAAGTTATTTGATCTTTCACCGAAAGGGTTCAACGAGGTGCTTAAACAACTTGAAAGAGAAATATTGTTAAAGGAGGATTTTGGACCTGGAAGTTGTCTGGTCATAGATACCATAGATGGTCTTTTACCGTATAGTGTTCCATTAGATATTAGAATAGATTTCTATAGATTTCTCCTAAACTACCTTGAAGACAAGAAATACACCGTCCTCTTAACAGCGACACCTATGCTAGGAGAATTCCTTTCACAGTATGTTCACACCCTAATTGAAATAAGATTAATAAGGAAAGAGGGTGCAACAAAGCGTGTCTTAACAATAAGGAAAAGGAGATGGTCCCTCGAGGATCCAGACAAAAAATATATACTCGAATTAAAGAGAGGAGAAGGATTAGTGGCATACCTAGAGGAATAAAATCTATAAATCTTCTTGTTTTTAAATAGGTGGAAGGAGGGGGCCGTAGTCTAGCCTGGTATGATGCGCGGCTTGGGCCCGCGTGGCCCCGGGTTCAAATCCCGGCGGCCCCATAACCAAACAATCTTTAATTTAATCGGAGACGGAAAAGTGTTTAACAGTTTATATGCTTGCTCTGGAGTTACTTTTCCGTTTATCTTTAAGAAGTTGTGAAGAATCATAGTTGCCGACGCCGGGGGTGGGATTCGAACCCACGACCACCCGGTTAACAGCCGGACGCTCTACCTGGCTGAGCTACCCCGGCTATCTTTGTTAGTGTATCTTTTTATCCATTTAAGTCTATCGTCTTATTGCCTACAGTACTTTTAGTTTTTTCTAGTGGGATGAATATTGGTGGGGTTGTTCCACCCTGAGGTACTATTATGACTAGGTTCCCGTTTTTCCCTAACTCCTGTAACGCAAGTATATAGTAGTATTGTATAGCTAGTTCCGAGCTATTGTAAGCTTTGATAATATATTCTATTGCTGCCATTTGAGCCTGTGCCCTTATTATCTGTGCCTGTGCCTCTCCTTGAGCTTCAAGGATCTTGGCTTCGGCGCTAGCATTAGCCTCAATAAGGGTTTTTTGTCTCATATATTGGGCAGCTAGAGCTTCCTGCTGCGCCGCCAATTTAGCCTCTATCGCGGCCTTTATTGTTTGTGGGAAGTCGATGTTTCTTACAGCTACATCTATTACATTTAGACAACCTTTCACTGTGGGATCATTTTCAAGCCTTTTAACAACCTCGTTTATTATTTCAAGCCTGACGTCTTCCCTCTGCTCGATAACTTCTGTGAGTTCATACTTTGATATGACGTTTCTAACGGTCTCTCTAACCAAGGGAACTATAACATTTTCCTCGAAGTCTAGAAGAGGATACCTATTTATCAGCGTTTTTATTGCCTCATCACCTGCTATTACCTGGTATCTAACAGTTATGTCAACATAAACAGTTGCTCCGTCACGGGTTAAAGCCTGTATCTCCGGGTAATCTCGGGGAGGGTTTTTGAACATGTCTATTGTTTCAACGCGAAGCCATATGATTTTAACACCCTGCCACGGCAGTTTAATGAAGTATGCAGGTCCATATACAATTTTAGTTATTTCATGAAATACTGGATCGTAGACTACAGCAGCCTCCCCTATGTCCACATAGCCGACCATACCAGCTAACGTCATCAATGAAGCAGAAATTATTATCAGGAGTATAGCTAATGAAACATATTTTCCTATTTTTATTCGGCTTATTTTCTTTTCCATAAACTCACCTATTTAACATGGTAATAGTTTAGTGGAAGTTTAATTATTTTTTGAATATTCTAAAATGACATCTAGGTGTCATAGCCCCGGCGGGATTCGAACCCGCGTCGGCGGGGCCAAAGCCCGCCATGCTTGACCGCTACACCACGGGGCTGACTTGAATATTAAAATGTAGTGGCTAAATATATCCTTGACGCTAATATACATCCCTTAGAGGGTTTTATTTTAAACCAGTTAAAATAAGGTCTACTATTTTCCTATATAAAAGAGGGTCTCCTCTATTCTTCTTGTATAAACGTAGAAGACGTCTTAATTTTACCGCCTTTTTATTATCGATACCAAACAAATTTTTCACTTTCCTGCTTAACATGCTATTCCTGAAGAAGAGAAATGAAGCAACTTGTGTAAGATTAGTTTTTCTGGTTGATATGCTAGTTGTTTCGAAATCTATTATAACTGGTTGTCCATCGGTTTCTCTAATTAATACGTGCTCATGCGGCCTTGAAAGCTCCAGATGTATGATACCTAAACGGTCCATTTTCCAGCATTGTTCCAGTAAATCAATAATGATCCTTAATATGACGCGGTCTTCTTTTTCTAGTACGGCTTTTTCGAGGCTTTCGCCTTTGATATATTCCATTATAAGAAAGTCATCGGTGGCGTAAAGTAATTTAGGCCCTATACCAAGTTTATTTACAAGCTTTAGTCTTTCTGCTTCGGTCTTTAAGCTAGGCCTTCTCGAATCCTCTCTTCTAAGTTTTATAGCCACTTTTCTTCCATCCTCGTTTACGCCGAGTAGAACTATGCTTTCACATCCTTTTCCCAGGACACTGTATTTTCCTATCTTAACTCTACCTGTGAAAACCAGTTTTTTGATGCCTATTTTCCTAAAGGCGTATATTATGGACCGGCATCTGTTAATACAGCCATTAGGATATGATATTATAGTGCATATTTCATCTAAAGTATCTTTATTTATGGAAGAGATTTCAACGCTATCCTTCATCTGCCAGAACCCTAAGCCATGGGTATGTGCCTTTAAGCCAGATGGAGATATATGTGCCTAGATCACTATTCTCGTATTTGGTTAAAACGGTCGATATTTCCTCTCCAACATAGATCTCGAATTTCCCCTCAGAAAATATTTTACGTAGGTGTGCACCATGTCTAGCAGTATTAACCTTTTCTCGCAATACTTCTTTCACATTTAAAAGCCTTCTCTTACGATAAACGATCCATTTTCCTCCCTCAATGAAAGGGCCTGAAAAAACAAGTTCTCGATGTTCTACCAAGTATTTAGTTAAAAACTTTCTCTCTCTATCTTCCTCACCTACCGGCGGGCCTTCGTGTTTAACTACGGGTGGAAGTGAACAGTTCTCCAGTTCAAAGAAATAGAATATGAAGTTTCTTTCATCGCTAAAAACCTTAGATAAGTTCACTTTAAACCCTTCATCTTCTAGAAGTTTTCTTAAACCACGTAAGCTTCGGTATATCTCCCCCCACAATATGTCGGGCGGTAATTTAGGGCAGGGGAGAAGTATAGCTACTAGGCAGCTGCCTCTTTTAGATATGATTTCCCTCAGTTCTCTCGGTTTTAGCGGCGATGTAGGCTTGGGGAAAAAGAACTCTGTTGAAGGCTTATCTAGGAAAAGACGTGAAGCCGCTTTGAATTCGGAGAATTTCTGTAATGTAACTGCAGCCGCTACATTTCTTTTCTTGTCTATAGGATCTACCACTATGAGGGGACTACCGAAGCCAAGCATTCTCCTTAGTTTGGAGTTTGGGACGCCCTTATAGTAACCTTCGATATCTATTATTGTTCTCCATGGGATCCATCTTGAAGCGTGTCGCAGGGTTTCGATGAAGTTTCTGTAATGTATTATCAATAACTCGCATAAGTATCCTGAGAATCCACCGACCTTTATCTCTGCCCCATAAACCCCAACTCCCTTCATGAACTGTTTTAATAGTCGAACTTCATCCTTCATTTCCGGAGACAGGTGTTCCAGCACGTAGCGCGTGTGAAAAGGTGTTCGATCCACCGGGGTAAGCGGTTCACCTTTCTCCATTTTATAGGCTGGAACAATGTCTATCTCGTATCCCTCTATGAGCCCCCGTATATAAGGATGGTAAGCATATGTTTCGTAGTATTCGCCTCCAACGCGTTCCACGGCTCTTCGAGCTATAGTTAACCCGTATTTTCTTAGGAGGTTTTCCGGGGTTTCTTTTGGAAAGAGGAGGAAGATATCTACATCTCTTGCTCCAGCTAGCCAGGTATCCTTAGCAATGGATCCTTCTACTTCCACCTTTATTTCTAATCCTATTTTTTCAGCCTCTTTTTCTAGGGAGGATGATAGTTTTTCGATTACCCTCCATACACGTTCGTATTCCTCGTTTCTAGGTTTTATGGTCTCCAAAACTTTTTGAAGAACCTCCTTGATTTTTTCATCCATTTTCAGGCATCTCTCCTTTGGTCTCATCCTTCTAATCGTTTAACAAAGAGGTCCTCATATATTGGTCCCTTCGGTGTCAATGTACTCTTTTTAAGTTTCACCGAATCCACTGGGTTTATCCCAAAATCTATTGGTCGACTGGACATTAGGAGACGAGCAATTTTTCCACGGTCTTTGGATTTCACCCTAGCTATTGTAACGTGGGGGGAGAATCCCCTGGGATCCGGCTTAAATCCAAGTTTCCTTAAACCAGCCATAATTTGTTTGTATAGTAATGTAATTTCATCAGCCCCTCTTGTTACTCCTATCCAAATGACTCTGGGGTTTGACGTAGAGGGAAACGCGCCTATGCCTTCAAGCTTCATATAGAAAGGGGGATGTTTTATCTTGGCAAGTATTTTTTCAATTTCCTTTAGTGTTGTCGGATGTACCTCCCCCAGAAAATATATTGTAAGATGAATGTTTTTCCTTTCAACGAGCTTGATTGAGGGATCTGCTGAAAGTAGTTCACGTTGTACCTGAACTATCTTGTCAAGTACAGTTGGAGAAGTTACATCTAAGGCTATGAAGCTTCTGATTTTCTGCATAAAGTATGCTACCTATTACTGTATACTGTTAAGGTATTAGTATTTTTTGATTTTTGTTCAACAGCTCTCTCAAGCCATTGTAGAAGCTTCATGCATTTTTCAGGGGTTACTGAGCCGCCTTCACCACATATATCCAAATATTGGCAGGTGAAACAGGGGATCTCCTTTATTTCCTCGAGGATCTTCATCTCGATTTTTGCTTCTTCATGGATTTTCAGGAGGTATGTGGCTTTGCCCTTGTACATTATTCTTTTTCTTTTAACAAGGCCCATGCGTTCAAGCCGCGCGACTATACGTGCACCGCTTCTACTGTCAACTCCCAGCATTCCCCATAATTCTCTCTGAATCACACCTTTTTCTCCAGCTTT
Source organism: Thermoprotei archaeon (assembly GCA_003650675.1). GTDB lineage: Archaea > Thermoproteota > Thermoprotei > Thermofilales > B20-G17 > B67-G16. The sequence goes on from QMRH01000065.1 coordinate 6,582, forward strand.
TTCCAATGCTCTTAGAATTTTCCTTTCAATGTTGCTGGTGCGCTCGCTCAATGATAGCGCCTCCGTTCCCTGTACTCTGCGTTAGGTACATCTATCTATTATGGAGACATTCAGCTTTAAAACTTTGAGTGTTACAAGGGTTAACAATTATTGAGTTTGAGGAAACATCGATGCCTGTGAAATTTAATAGAAATAAAAACGAGATTATATATTCCCCTAGGGAATACTAATATTAGTTAAAATAATAAATCCATAAAAATAGTTTATTTTGAAGTGTTAGACTCGTACTATAAGGTCGAGGCCTTGCACTAATTCTTTAAAGCGGTTTCGTATGGTTACTTCCGTTACGCTAACTATAGTTGCAATTTCCCTTTGTGTTCTTCTCTCGTTGTGAAGTATGGTTGCTAGATAGACGGCAGCAGCCGCCAATCCCTCTGGCATTCTTCCACTTGTAAGCCCTAGTGAACGTGCTTTCTCTAGGATTTCAACTGCGGTCTGTTGAACCTGCATGGTTAATCCTAGCTTAGCTATTATTCGTGGAACAAAATCCACGGCCCGTGAGGGAGGGGCCCTCTGTATTAAACCCACGTTAACAAGCAACCTAAAGCTGCGGGCAATATCCTTTCTCTCAGACTTTGAAATGTTAGCTATTTCATCGAGGCTTCGAGGTATGAAATTAACTTTACATGCGGCATAAACACAAGCTGCCGCCATGCTTTCTACGGATCTACCTTTTATAAGCTTCTTTTTTGCGGCTTTTCTATACAGCATGGCGGCCTCTTCTCGTACAGCCTTTGGAAGCCCAAGGCGTGAGCCTATTCTCTCGATTTCGCCTAATGCTATTCTAAGATTTTTCTCGTTTGTGCTACTGACGTTAAACATCTTATTGGCGCGTCTAAGCCTGAGGGCACGAATTCTTCTACTAAAATTAAGTTCATTCCCGCTTCCATCGCGGTTCCTCCAGTCAATCATCGTGGATAAGCCCTGGTCTGGTCTTAGGGGGGAGAGGGGGGCACCTACACGGGTTCTCTTCTCTCTTTGTTCGGGTGTAAAGCTCCGCCATTCAGGTCCTTCGTCTATAATATATCCTATAACATTTCCACATTCAATACAAACATATTCTCCGCATTTCGGGTCGTATATAACGCTATTATTTTTACAGTATGGACATTGTTTTAGATCAATATAATGGCTTTCCCTTTTATCGAATATTTCCTCTACCATACGACACACCTATTTTTTACGTCTCCTACCTCCCCGCCTTTTTTCACGTAGCATTAAGTAAAGCACCTTGCCGACAAACTTCTCTGGGGGTATGTTGTTGTCGATTTCTATTGAAGCATAGGGGGATGATACGGGACCAAGGATGTCGTAGACTTTCCCCACGGGTTTTAGGTTTTCGTCGTAGACTTCGTCATATAGTCTTGGCATGTTTTCAACTTTAACTAGAAGACGTTTTGTTCGCGTAACATGTAGAACTTTACCTAGTCTTCTAACAACGCCATGTAGCACACATAGTGTGACCGCAAAGAGGGGGAGGTAGGAAGACGGGACAAACATATAGCTATCCTTGAAATAATTCTACATGCTTTATAATATTGTTTTTGGTTCATAGATAGGGATCGATAAGCCTTTTGTTA
>QMRH01000066.1 GCA_003650675.1 Thermoprotei archaeon
TAATGAAAAGGAGAGTGAAAAAGAGAGTTAAAACTAAATCGCCAAAAAAGAAAAAAGCTTTATCTAAAAAACCTAGTTTGAAATTAAGCCCCGTTCCCGTTAGCAAGAGACCAAAGGTCTTAAAGATTAAGCCAAAAGGTTTTGGCCAATATTTGGCTTTTTATTTTTCTCAAATCTGGCGAGGATTTTATTTTGCTAAGAAAAAACTAATAACTAAAACCAAAAAATCCGCCAAAAGCGGAATTCGGAAAACCGCGGTATTTCCAATATACCAAAAAAAGAAAAGAAATAAAAAGAAAGAAAAAGAAAAGAGCTTACTTCTACCGCTTTATTTTGGCTGGGGATTGAAAGTAGTTTTAGTAAAACTCTCATCTGATACCTTAAATCTGACATCAAAAATCTTCAGAAGATGGTGGCAGGAGGCAGTGGCTTTGATTTTGCTGGTGGCCGTAACCACTTCCAGTTTTTTCTGGTATCAGTCCCAGTCGACTTTAGGTGCCACCTACACCTGGATTCAAACTGATTGGTCAGGTGGAGCAGATACCGTAAATTTTCCAGTTCATCCGACCAACCAAACCGGCTGGACTAAATATTATTCCAAAGATGCTGAAATTATCGCCGGCACGGAATTAACCTTAATTCAACACTCTGGCTCTACAACCCACACTTCAGCCACTGATTTTAATGCCGGAACCCATTCAGACACTGAAGTTTACGGAACAGGAGATGATGCCAGCGTCATTCTTGACCCGCCCCTGCCTAATTCTCAAGAAGAAAGTCAAGAAGATAATCATTTCCAGAAGCTTAACTTTAATTTCCAAGAATTTTTTTCTGACCTTAAAAAAGACCTCTCTGATTTGTTTTCTAAAATTATTTCTTTTTTTCTCCCCCAGCCAGTTTATGCTGCCACCGTTACCTGGGATGGTTCAGAATCAACCGATTGGTTTACTGCCGCCAACTGGGTAGGGGATGCTGTTCCCACTTCAACTGATGATGTAGTGATTGATGGAAACTATACCAATGCTCCGATTTTGGATTTGGCCAGCGGCTCGGTAACCATTAATTCCCTTTCTCTCGGCTCAAGCAACACTTCAGTTTTAACTATTTCCAATGGTTCAGATACCAACAAATTAATTGTCACCACCAATTTCACTATCGGAGGTTATGGCACTTTAAATCACAGTGCCAATTCCACTACTCAGACCCACAGAATATTCATTGATGTCGGCGGAGATATGACTATAAGTTCAGGCGGTTCCATCAATGTCAATGGAAAAGGTTACGATGAAGCAGCTGCTAGCGCGGGAAAAGGGTGTACAGCTGGACCAGGTAGTGGAGGAGGAGGTTATGGAGGAAGAGGGGGTAATGGATATGGCTGTAGTGGTGGCGATGGTGTTTATGGTTCTTTAACTCAACCAACTGATTTGGGTAGCGCAGGCGGTTGGACAGAAGGTTGTTGGGATGGATACGGAGCAGGAAATGGTGGCGGAGCAGTAAAACTCAATGTTTCTGGCACTTTAACTGTGAATGGGAATATTACAGCTAATGGTGGAAATGGATTGAATGCTCGGCCAACCTATAATTGTGATGGTGGTGGTGGCTCAGGAGGGAGTATCTGGATTCAAGCTGACACTTTAACTGGTTCAGGAACCATTACTGCCAATGGTGGAATAGGTGCTGGTTATAGTGGAACATATTATGGTGGCGGTGGAGGAGGAGGAAGGGTGGCGATTTATTATACAACCAGCAATTATTCTGGTTCAATTACAGCTTACGGAGGAGCAGGTTATGGCAATGAAGGAGGAGCCGGAACTATCTATCTTAAAGACAATACGGCTGGTACTGATGAATTAATCATTGATAACAACAACCAATCCGGTAACACCACTCCTTTAAAATCAGGCTCTTTTCAATTTGATACCCTCACTATTCAAAACTTAGGTTATCTTGATATTGAATCAGATGCTACCTTAACTATGGCTTGGACCAGTTATAGTATTACTACTGGTACCTTAGTCAATCATGGAAACTTAGTGACTAATTCCTTAACTTCCTTAACCGTTGATACAGGAGGAACTATTTCTAACTATGGTACTTGGACCTATCCCAATCTCTTTACCACTACTATTAATGGAACCTTATCTTTGGGAGGAAGTTATTCTACCAGCACTGATACCATTATTATCAATAATGGAGGAACCCTAACTCACAATTCTAACACTACTACCAAAACTCATTATATCGAACTCTATTTAACCACTTTAACAATTAATTCTGGCGGTTCCATCAATGTCAATGGAAAAGGTTATTCAGCAGCTAATGGTGAGGGGGCGGGAACAAGTAATACAAACAACGGAGGAGGAGGGAGCGGAGCAGGTTATGGTGGAACTGGAGGAAGTTCTCAAACTGGTCAAACAGGAGGTTCTACATACGGGTCTTTAACTCAACCAATTGATTTGGGTTCAGGCGGAGGTACAGGTAGGCATTATGCCGGAGGAGCAGGAGGTGGAGCAATAAAACTTAATGTTTCAGGAACAACCACCATTAATGGAACAATTACAGCTAACGGAGGTAATGGAAATTATGGTGGATTTTGGTATAATTATACTGATATATGCGGTTCCGGCGGTGGCGGCTCAGGAGGCTCCATTTATATTATTACTAATACCTTACTTGGCTCAGGAACCATTACCGCTAACGGAGGAAATAGTTATGTCGGGAGTTATGAGAGCTGTAGTGTTCAAGGCGGCGGTGGAGCAGGAGGAAGGATTGCTATTTATACAAAACCTTATGCTCGGGCTAATTTTACTGGCACAGTTCAAGTTAATGGCGGTAGCGGTTATCAAGCGGGCGAAACAGGAACAACTTATTATCTAAATTACGTTTCTTCTGGCGAGTTCATTTCTTCTGCCATTGATACGGGTCAGAATTCAGATTTCACCACTTTGGATTTTAACATCGATAAACCTTCAGATACCGATTTGAAGTTTCAATTAAGGTCAGCGACTAGCTCTGAAGGTCTTTCTTCAGCCACCTGGTATGGACCGACCGGAACTGACGATTATTATACAACCAGCGGAACAGCCATTAATTCCGTTCACGATGACCATCGCTGGATTCAATATAAGGCTTACTTTTCTACTAATGATACTACCAAATCTCCCCGATTGGACGATATAACTATTAACTATACTTATTATACTGTTGGAACTTATAGTTTAATCTCTTCGCCTTACAATACCACCGATGCGGCTAATATTTTGGCTGGAATTCAATGGACAGAGAATTTGGCAACTGGAACCGATATTAAATTCCAGTTAAGAACCGCTCCTGATTCTTCAGGAAGTCCGGGAACTTGGAGTTCTTGGTGTGGACCAGATGATGGAGTTCCGGGAAGCTGTACCTCAACCACCTACTTTACTGATCCCACTGGTGGAGAGACTGTAGATGATATTTTAACTGATGCTTCCAATGATCAATGGATTCAATATAAAGTTTGGCTAGAAAGCTCCGGATCTCGTACCCCAACTCTATCCGATGTCACTCTCATCTATGTCGTCAATGCTCCGCCAGAATTTAATCCTGATTATCCGACAGTTGGAGCCGGCGGAATGATAGCTAGCCAAGTAGATGCCGGTCAGACCAAGGAAGGAAAAGTAGAAATTAAATACTCTATTAGAGACCCGGACACTGACGAAGGTTCCAATACTCCAAACTATGTTACGCCCACTTTCAGATACTCTTTGGATGACGGCAGCAACTGGAGCGATGTTGATTTAGATTATATTGAATTTGTGGCGCCAGAAGGAGGACAAGTTTCTGATGTTAACAATGATGGTAAAGAAGATAATAAGGTTTTAAAAGATAACTATCTTATTTATACTGCCTATTGGGATGCCAAAAGCCAGGGAGTGAGTGCTAATTATTCCGATAAGGCAAAAATTGAAGTAACCATCAACGATAATGAATTGGCCAACAATACTGTCACCGCTGTTTCCGCTGCTTTTGAGTTTGATACCAAGGTTCCGGAAATTGCTGACAATTCAATAGTGATTGACGCTTCAACTCAATATAACGGCAATCCGGCCCAATTAAGCTTATCTGTGACTGACGACACTGTGGCGCCAGGAGAGAGAGGAGAGATGATGATTTCTTTAAATTCCGATTTTAGCGGAGCTAGCTGGCAAACTTATACCACCTCTTCCAGTATTACTTTAGCTACTGACCCGGACACGGTTTACGTCAAATTCCGGGATGCCAAAGGTAATGTTTCAGGTATTGCCGATGCCACCACTCCTCAGACGCCGAGCAATGTCAATATCCAGGACATTTCCATCATTGATTTAGAAGACCCACGGCTTTTCCTTTGGTGGGATGTGCCAGAACTTCCTCCCCAAGGCGATTTTGACAGATATAATATTTTGAGAGCTACCAGTTCTTCTGATTCTAATTTTGTCGAAATTGGGGAAATTACCGACTATGACCAGAACAATTTTACCGATACGGCTGACAATGGCTTACAATTCGGCGTCACTTATTACTACAAGATTACCAACCAAGACACTCTGGGTAATATCTCTTTCCGTTCAGCTGAGGTTTCAGCCAAAACCGGAGAAGGCGGTTCTGATACTTTACCACCAGAATTTGTGACCGGTCCCAGCGTGAGCGATATCTACACTACCCAGGCAACCATTTCCTGGACGACCGATGAATTAGCTCAGGCAATTATTTACTACGGCACTTCTACAGCTACTTCTACAAAGTCAGTGTTGACTTTTAGCACTAACCAGAGTGTTGTTTTAAGCGGATTGTCTCCCAACACCGAATATTGGTTTTCAGTTGAAGTTATTGATTCTTCGGAAAACGCTACCACCAGTTCCCAAAGCAACTTTAGCACCCTTTCCGGACCGATTATTTCCGACATCTCGGTTCCTCAGGTTTTTAACTATCAGGCAACCATTGTCTGGCAGACTGATATTGCAGCCAATTCCTATGTTTATTACTCAACTTCCACAGAAGAACCTTTTACTGATTCAGAATACCAGCCAACCGAGGTGACCGAACATTCAGTTACCTTAACCGGCTTGGAAATTGGAACTAGATATTACTTTTATGTTGTTTCCGGAAATGCCCGGGATGACAACGAAGGCAATTATTATACTTTCCGAACTACCCGAGACACCAGTCCTCCGGAAATTACCGATGTTTTAGCTTGGACCACTGCCTATACTGCCGTCATTACCTGGGAAACTAATGAATTGGCTGATTCCAAATTAGAATACGGAACCAGCAGTGGAAGTTATTCCTATTCTGCCAGCAGTTCTGATTTTACCACTGTGCACGTTTTGAGAATTGAGGATTTGACCGAAGGCCAAGGGTATTATTATCGGATCATTTCTAAAGATATCAATAATAACCAGACAATCAGCGTTGAAAAAAGTTTTACTCCCTTAAGAGAAAGGGATTCCACCCCGCCAATTATCACCAATGTTTCCCATAGCGATGTCTTTACTAGTCAGGCAACCATTTCCTGGACGACCGATGAATTAGCCAATTCAAAAGTTGAATATTCAACCGACCCTAATTTTGATAGTTTCACCGGCGCCACTGATTCTACTATGCTCGAAGAGCACGAAGTAGTTTTGACTGGTTTGAATCCTAACACCACCTATTATTATCGGGTTGAATCAGCGGATTTGGAAGAAAATACTGCTACCAAAGCTGACAGTTATTCTTTCACCACTCTCTCGGGACCAGTTATCTCCAATGTCATTGTTTCTTCGATTGCCAATGAAATGGCTACCATTGAATGGCAGACCGATCTCCCCGCTTCTTCAACAGTTGTTTATAGTACTACTCCCAGTTTTGATTCCTATTTTGTGAAAAGCAGCGATGAAGAAGTCAATTCCCATCAGCTAACCTTAAACGGGTTAAGCATTGCCACCATTTACTACTTCTATGTGGAATCAGGTTCAGCTCGGGATAATAATGCCGGAAACTATTATTACTTTTCAACCGCTAATGATATAATATCTCCAACTATTTCTCAGGTCGCCAGCTTTAGCAAAACTCAGAGCGTCTTGATTAGCTGGCAGACAGATGAATTAGCCACTTCTAAAGTTGAATATGGCACAACTACTGACTATGGTCAGGAAGCTTCCAGTTCAGTTCTGACCAAACAGCACAGCCTTTCCTTTGCCGGACTTGAGTCAGACACTCTTTATCATTATCGGGTTATCTCAACCGATGCCAGTGGTAATACCTCAACCTCAAGCGATTACACCTTTACCACCTTGTATCTGGAAGTGACCACTGAAGACGATACCGCCCCGCCGGCTCTGGTTGCTGAACCAACGGTGACTGTGGGTGATACTTATGCCACCATTGTCTGGGTAACCGATGAATTAGCCAGTTCCCAAATTTTTTACGGAACCACTTTGACTTACGACCAGCAAATTTCTGAAGATACGACCTTAACTTATCACCATGCGGTAACCATTACCAGTTTAACTAAAGAGACAACTTATCATTATCAAATAAGATCGGTTGATGCCGCCGACAATGTTTTTCTTTCTCAAGACTACACTTTTACCACTACTGATGAACCGGGAGTAGTGCAAACCATTACCAGGACGGTCGGCGGAGGAGGAGGAGGAGGAGATTTCTGGCCTCCAAAAGTAAGCAAAGTTGAAGTGACTGACATTACCGAGAACTCGGCGGTGATTAGCTGGAAAACGGGAGAGAAAGGAAGTTCTTTGGTGGCTTACGGTTTAACTTCTTCTTACAATCTTTTAGCCGGCGACGACGAAGAAAAAGTTAAGGACCATCGGGTGACTTTAACCGACTTGTCCCCGGGAACAACTTATCACTTTCAAGCTGTTTCCTATGACGCGTCTGGCAACCGAGGCCATTCTGAAGATCAAACTTTTACCACTTCCGGAACCGCACTTTCTCAAGAAGTTGGGGAAGGAATGTCAGAAGAAGAAAAAAGAAACATTGAAATATTAAAAGAAAGCATATCCCAGCTTTCCGAAGAAGTTTTTACGGGGATGGTTTCAGAAATTGCCCAAAAAATAGTTTCTCCTCCCATTATTGCCGGAGGATCTCCAAATGTTAGCGTTGGCCAGACAACCGCTAAGATTTCCTGGATAACCGATAAAAAAGCCAGCACTCTGGTGGCTTACGCTACCGAAGATGAATATGACCCGACGAAAGACGAACCCTATAGTAATATGATTTCCGGGTATCCAGAGGAAATGGTTACTTTTCATGAGGTTGAAATTACCGGTCTTGAACCTAACACCACTTATTACTATCAGATTAGGTCAAAACCACTGGTTGGTCCGATTACCAAAAGCGAAAATAAAATCTTTAGAACTCAAAGTTTGAAATTAGAAATATCAGATATCACTTTCCGACCGATTACTGAAAACGAAGTAGCTATTCTCTGGAAAACAAACTTGCCCTCAGCCACTAAAATTGAGTATACTAATTTAAGGACCGGAGAAAAGAAAGAATTAGAAGATGTTTCCTATCTGAGAGACCATACCATCTCTTTAAAAAACCTGGAAGCAAATATTGATTATTCCTTCTTCATTTTATCCAGAGATGAGGAAGGAAATGAAGCTATCTCGCCAACGATGACTTTTTCCACCGGAGAGGATACCACCCCGCCGGAAATTTCTCAGGTTAGAACTTCATCCGCCATTACCCCCAGAGGAGACGCTGTTCAAACTATCATTACTTGGAAGACAAATGAATTTTCCGCTTCCAGAGTTTATTATTTGGAAGGAGCGACCTGGCGGGAAGAATTGGTTAAATCCACTCCTTTAGACAAGACCCTGACTTTGAGACATACGGTAATCGTCCCGGCTTTAATGCCAGGCAAGGTCTATATCTTCAGAGTGGAATCGATTGACTCTTCGGGCAATGTTGCTGTTTCCAAAGACTACACTCTGCTCACTCCCCAGCGAAAGAGAACAATCATTCAAATTATGATTTCCCAGTTTGAACAAGTCTTCGGCTGGGTGAAACGTTTGGGAATATAAAAATATTACGAAGTAGTTTTATGAAAAAA
>QMRH01000067.1 GCA_003650675.1 Thermoprotei archaeon
CAGTAGGATCATGACGTTGAAGCCTAAGTATTCCCACGCTATGATGTTGACCAACGCATACATAAGATTGGACGGATCTAACAAGTTGACTTTCAGGTTAAACAGAGATAACAGGTAGGTGAGACCCCCGCTTCTCGGGTTGTACATGAAAGACCACATTATACTTCCGACCACAGACGGTATAGCGTATGGTAGGAAAGCCACCACCCTCAGAGTGCTACTCCAAATCTTCCTCCTCCTGTTAAAGTAGATGGCCATGGTGGTCGCCGATACTAGGAGGATAGGGATCCAGATGAGGGTGAATATCCACATATTTATTATGGCTTCCCAGAGCTTCGGGTCGTTTACACCTTTAATGAAGTTCGCTAGACCCACAAACTTGAAGAAAAGCGTTCTCCCTCTACCTTTAAATAGGGCTACATATATCGAGAATAGGAATGGAGCTACGAAGAACGTAAAAAATAGGGAAAGAAAAGGAAGCAAGAGAATATAAGGCGTCAGCTTCCTCATAGCGGCACCGTTTACACGTAAGAGGCTATTATCTTTCCGTTCTTCTCGGTTACCTCAAAGCCAGCGTCCTCTATCTGCGGTATCATAGCGTCTAACAGTTTAGGAAGCACTTCATCCCAAGGATATTTGCCCTGCGCAGCTCCAGAAAGGATCTCCGGGAACTGCGTTACGTAGATCTGCCAGAACGGTTGTCCATAAACCGCCAGTACATTCTCCGGGAATATGTTTTCTTGTGCTTTAATGTAGAGGTCGCCGATAACCTGTCCACCAAAGTAATCCCAAGGCTCCCTAAACACAGCCAACTCTTTTAAGCGTTTAACGTTCGACGGCCAGATCCCAGGATACTTCCACGAAAGCTCCACAGCCTCCGGGGCCTGAGTAATCCACTGAGCAAACAATGCGGCAGCCTTAACGTCTTTAGCTCCCTTCACAACAGCTAAGCAGGAGCCACCGAAGTTAAACGATACGAATCTAGGAGAATCCTTCCATTGGAGGGCGTCTGCCAGCCTCCATTTTCCTGCAAGCTCTGGGAACACCCCTTTCAGCACGAAGCCCGGCACCCAAGCCGCAGCCCATGGGAACGAAGCGATCATACCTTCCTTGACCGCTTTGATCCAGTCGTCTGACCAGGCAGGCGTTATCAGTAGCAACTCGTTATCTATCAGGTTTCCCCAGTAGTTGATCACTTTCCGGTTAGCTGGACAGTCTACTATCAGTTCGAATTTACCGCCTCCAAGAGGCAGGGCTACTCCGCCTTTCACTTGCTGCATATACGCTCCTAGTGCCTGGGCACTAAAACCAGTAAAGTCAAAGTTCGTAATGTATAGGTTACTGTCAGCTGCATGAAGCATGTTCGCTGCAGCGGCGTACTCTTCCCAAGTCTTAGGTACTGGCAAATTGTATTTATCGAAGATGTCTTTCCTGTACGCGTGGACACATGGACCGAAGTCCTGCGGAACGGCGTACCAATTTTTACCGATCTCCCCTATTCCCCCAGCTACGTTAGCTAATCCCCAGTCAGGTATACCGTCCACCAGTTCAGGAACTATATATGGACCTATATCTTCCAGTAGACCCTGTGTTGCATATGTAGGAATGTTATATAGCTGAACCCTTAGTAGATCGAAAACCTCGGCCCCCGTTTTCAACTTAGCAAAAAGCTCCTGTTCGCCGCTACCAGCTGTTTTATCGATCTTAACGTTCGGGAAATACTTGTTGAACGCCTCTATTACTGGGTCCATCGGGACGTCTGAAAGAGCCCAAAGCCTTAAGGTAACAGGGCTTGAGGGCTCTAACTCTTTAAGCTTCTCCATTATGGAGGGGGGAGGCGTGGGTGCTGCTGTCGGCTTCGGCGTAGCCGTAGGCTTAGGTGTAGCGGTTGGTTTAGGTGCAGCAGTAGGTTTAGGAGTGACTGTGGGTGCTGGAGTAGCCGTCGGCGTGGGGGTCGCCGTTGGAGCAGCCGTCGCAGTAGGTTTGGGTGTAGGCTTCGGTGTAGGTTTTGGGGTCGGAGTAGGTGCAGGAGCCTTAGGAAGACTGAGATAGTAGGCGGCTCCACCGATGACCGCTGCGGCAGCAGCTGCGCCAGCAACCGCTATATATTTCCGACGGCTAACAGGTCTATCAGACATGATTAAACCTCACTACAATAAATCTCTTCATAAAAGATATTAACCTTACGGTATGACGACCGTATAGTGAACAGATCGGTAAATTTTGCGCTAGGCTATATGTGTATGACTGGAAAGTTTAATGGATATCTGTACAGTTTTATATAGAATGGGCCACCTTTTAGTGGCTATATGAGCGTATGGGCGACTATTCCATAGAAACGAGGAGTTAAAGTTTATTCCGTAAAAGTAGATACCTTATTGTGGTGAGGACGGATGGGTGGAGAGGAGAGGGTTCAGGAGATAATTAGGTTGTTGGAGGCTGAGTATCCGGACGCTAGGATAGCACTGAACTTCAGTAATCCCTTCGAGCTTCTGGTTGCAGTTATGCTTTCCGCTCAATCCACGGATGAGAGAGTTAACCAAGTAACGAAGACCTTGTTTAAGAAGTATAGGAAGCCCGAAGACTACGTTAAGGTAGACCTCGAGGAGCTGGAGAGGGACATAAGGCCTACGGGCTACTATAGGAATAAGGCTAGGAACCTTAAGAAGTGCTGTGAGATCTTGGTCGAGAAGTATAACTCGGAAGTTCCTAGAAGCTTAGAGGAGCTGATTAAGCTCCCGGGAGTGGGTAGGAAAACTGCTAACATGGTGCTTTCGAACGCTTACGGTATAGTCGAAGGCATAGCGGTAGACACCCATGTGAGACGAGTCGCAAGGAGGTTAGGTCTAACAAGGCATACAGACCCAGAGAAGATAGAGCTGGATTTGATGGAGAAGATCCCGAAGGAGAAGTGGGCAAGAATAACAGACTTACTTATCTTCCATGGAAGAAGGGTGTGCAGCGCGAGGAAGCCTAAATGCTCCACTTGCGTGCTGAATAAACTTTGCCCATCAGCCTTCAAAATCGAGCATAAATAGTCTGATAGGCCTCTTGAAGAAGCTGTGACATTTAAAGAGAGGACTTGAAAAACGCAAAGTTACTGGTATAATTTAAGGTTAGAGAAAAATTCACCCTTTATCTCAAACCCTTAGGATCGCTGGCTCCTCTCCTAGATACTCAGCCGCGGTGGTAACCTCGACCCCCACCTCCGAAGCTTTCTGGTAAACCTCCCTAACCCTATCTTTGAAGCGCCTGTCCCTAAGCAGATGGTGGTCGTAGATGACTAGCTTTAAGTTCTCGGCTTCCTCGAGTATTCTGCATAAATTCTTAACTGCGCGTCTAAGGTTTATCAGATTAAGCATGTATGGAATCAGATAAGTGCTTGGGCCATCTAGTATTAAGACGTCTGGGTTCTCCTCGATTATCCATTCGGCCTGATCCTCGATCACAGGACCCTCCAAGTCTGAGGTGTGAATCAGCTTCTCTTCACCCTTAACTATGGTTGTCGCTATAACCCAACCGACCCTTGCATACTCTATTCCATGGAAGAGCGGTCTACTGAAACGTAGTTTCGTCCCTCCGAAAGTGTACGCTCTACCGTCTGAAAAGAGCACCTTACAGTTCTCGGATTTAAGCTCCGGGATTAGCTTCCATGAGTTCCATCTCTCAACTCTCTTCAGAAACCACTTTCTACCTTTCTCGATGAGCTTCGTCTTTCTCTTAGTATACTCCCCATAGCTCATGCTCCTCGCTTTAGGCAGAGAGTCCATGGGGTCAGGGAATCTCTCGGCTTTCCTGCACCGCTCGAGCTCCTCCAGTCTTCGACCTAAGAGATGTTCGGTAAACTCTCCGTAAAGCTTCTCTGCCCTAAGCCTCTGCGAGTCGTTTATGTATCGATTAGGGTCTTTAGCCAGCACCAGCTTCCCGTCGTAGATCCCTTCATCGAAATTCATGTAGTGGTCGTGATGGTAGTGAGAAACCACTATTAAATCCGCATCTTTGCAGGCGGCCTTTATCGTCGACTTGGCTTCATACATCCACCTCAGCTTCTGCTCTAAGCTCGCTGGGAATCTAGGCTGCATCACCGCTACGCCGGGGTCTATAATGACCGAGACGTCTGAGGTCTTTACGAGTGTACACATGGACTTAGCTCCTAGAGAGTCGAACCAGATAGGAGTGAATTCTATTCCCCGCATCTCTTTAACGTCTGCCTCCAGATCCTCTACAAGAGCGTCTGCTAAAAGCATTAAAAGAGCTAGGCAAAGACTTTAAATAAAACTAGTGGAAAGGTAGAGTGAAAGATTTCCGGTGGTGTCTACCCTTATGGAAAAGAAGAATCTCTTGATCGTGGAGTACCCCGACAATAGCAGCTTAATCTACGAAGTTCCGAAGGAGGTGGAGGCAGTCGAGGAGATAACATCTGAGGTAGTCGAATACTGGAACATTAAGCTACGCAACAAGGACGGGACATATAGCTGGATAAGGATAAACTCGCCTTCGAGAGGTGACGAGATCCTCATACGAACTTTCAGCAGAACCTTAGAGTACAAAGTGACAAGAGACAAGATCAAAAAGGATGAATTCACGAGAAGCTGGGTGAAGTAGCCGTGAAGCAGTACGTCGGAATATGGACTAAGAAGGACGAGATGGTTCAAGCCGGCTACAGGGAAACCCTAAAGTTCTACGCGGATTGCGGAGCAACCTCGATAGTCGTGAGCTACGAGGGAGCGCATCCAGAGTACTATGAGGGGCTTAAGCTACCCTTACTTCAGAGAGAGGAGACTAAACCGACCTTAAAAGAGATATGCGAGATGGCGGAGGAGGTCGGCGTAGAGGTCGAGGTCGTGATAGACCCGAAGAACTCTATCTTCGCAAGCAAATTCCCCGAGACGGCAATAACGGACGTTCTGGGGAACAAGAGCAAGTTCGTTCCGTGCCCATCAAACCCAGATATAATGGCGTACACGAAGGCGCGGATCCGAGATATTCTCGAGAACTACGAGAGCATAATGGCCATCGAGCTAGACGGCGTCTATATAGACATGCATCAGAGGATGACGAACCGGAGAGTGGAGAAAGGGGCCTTATACCCCCTACATCATCTAGTTCCAGAATCGTGCTTCTGCAAGCACTGCCGTAGACTGGCGGAGGAGGAGGGGTTAAACCTTAAGCGCATAGAGGAGACTGTTAAGGAGATCACCCTACGCTCACTCAACATCTCTCTGGACTCCTTCCATCAAGTCTACGACACGTTTACTGGAGGCTACGACATAGTGCGCTTCATGCTAGACCATCCAGAGGTCTTAGATTGGCTGGAGTTCAGATGTAAACTCGTCGCCAGAAGCTTAGAAGCCATAAGAGAAGTCGTGAAGTCCATAGATCCCAAGGTGAAAATCTTCCATGACATGCTCCCCCCAATATGGGCTTGGTCGATGGGGCAGGATTACGCCGGACAGAAACACCTCTGCGATGGATATAAAATAATATTTTTCAACAAGCGGACAGGATCCTACGAAGTTAATCCGCTCATGGCGATCAAAGATGAGGATCCCGAAATCCCGGATAGCGAGATAATGGAGCTATTCAAACGTTTAACAGGCTATCAGGGAGGCCTCTCCTTCGCCGAGTTCTCACAGCAAGGGTTTCCGCCGATCAACGTGTACTATGAATTGAGGAAAGCTAGGGTCGAGGTGGGTTCAGACTACTTCCTAATAGCGGGAATAGTCGGGGATCAGCCGGCTACACCTAACGATGTAGAAGAAGCTATAACCATGGCTGCTAAAGGTGGAGCCGACGGATTCTGTCTGCACACTTGGTACGGAAGAACCACGCCATCAAACTACGCAGCATTCGGAAATAAAGGACGCGAGCTAGCTAAACCGATACAGGAATAAAAAAGAGGAGCTAAAGTTCTCCGGCGACCGCTTTTTTAAGCTTCTCCTCATCCAGCTCTAGACCTAATCCCGGCTTATCAGGAACCTCTAGGAACCCGTTGACGTATTTATATCCCTCCTTAACCACGTCGTACTTATAGTAGAGTGGACCTACGAGCTCGCATTCGTAGCTAACGTTCTTCGTCGCGACGGCGAAGTGTGCTCCCGCAGCGGTTCCCGACCATATTTCGAGCATGCTTCCGACCATGCAGGGGAAGTCTGCTGCCTCAGCAAAGGCTGCTATCTTGCTGGATACTCTGAGTCCTCCAACCTTACCGACCTTGAGGTTTATTATGTCTGCTGCGTTTCTTCGAATTATGGAGACCGCGTCGTGCATCGAGAATATGCTCTCGTCCGCTAGGATGGGTGTATCCACGCTTCGGGTTACCTTAGCCATTCCGTCTATATCCCAGTAGGGTACAGGCTGCTCCACATACTGTAAGTCGAGGTTCATCCTTTCCATCTTCTTTATGACTTGAATAGCTACGTCTGGACTGTAAGCTTGATTGGCGTCCGCCCTTATCTCTACTTTATCGCCTACGGCCTCCCTTATCGCCTTTATGCGTTCGATATCCGTCTTTGGGTCAAGGCCGATCTTAGCCTTCAAGCATCTATAGCCCTTCTTAACGTACTCGACCGCTTCTTTAGCCATCTCTTCAGGACTCTTCATCCCCATAGCCCAACAGATAGGTATTTTCTCACGGTATTTCCCGCCGAGAAGTTTGTAGACAGGTATTCCTAAGATCTTACCGAGAAGGTCGTGAAGCGCGAAGTCCACAGCAGATTTCGCCAAGTGGTTAGCTTTAACCGCCGCATCCATTCTCTTTATTATCTTCTCTACATCGAAGGGGTCCTGACCTATGAGGGCAGGAGCTAAGCGTTCCTTAGTTATAGCTAGACATGTAGCTCCGCTTTCACCTGCGAACTCTGGTAGTGGACCTATCTCGCCTACACCCACGTATCCGTCGTCTGTTTCGACTTTGACTATCATATGGTCCTTACTTCTAACCTCAGCTAGGAATATCCTAAACGGCTTAACCAGAGGTACTTTGAATACGTACGGCTCAACATTCACTATTTTCAACCTTTTTCACCTCCTGACCTTAGGCATAGCCCACCTTCCACCATACTTTAGGGTCTCGAGCTTCTTCTCGTCTAGCTCTACACCTATACCAGGCTTCTCCGGCACTTCTAGATAGCCGTCCTTAATCTTAAGGGGTTCTTTAACCACGTCGTCTGCTCGGAATAGTGGACCTATGAGGTCGTGGGCGAACTTAAGGTTAGGTGCTGCAAGAGCGAAATGCGCGCTGGCCGCTGTTCCTATGTTTCCCTCGAGCATGCTTCCGACCAAGCATGGTATGTCTGCCGCCTCCGCTATCGCGTTGATCTTCTTCGAGTAGTATATGCCACCTATCTTACCGATCTTCAGGTTTATCATGTCGGCTGCTTCTTTCCTCACTACCTTAACCGCGTCTTCTGGAGTCCTTACACCCTCATCGATGAGTATCGGCGTGTCCACCGCTTTAGTTACTTTAGCTAAGCCGTCTAGGTCCCAAGCTGGCGTAGGCTGCTCGACGAGCTGAAGTTCATACCGCTCGAGCTTCTTTATTATCGTTATCGCTCTAGCTACGCTCCAAGCTTGGTTTGGGTCTATCCTTATCGCTATGTCCCAGCCGACGGCTTCACGGACAGCCTTAACCCTCTCGATGTCTCCTCTCCAGTCGCTTCCAGCCTTCAACTTGAGTTCTTTGAACCCTCTCTCGACGAAGTCTAAGGCTTCCTTAGCGGCTTCTTCAGGCTTCTTTATACCGATCACCCAGCTCACCGGAACCTTATCTCTAGTCTTTCCACCGAGGAACTTGTAGAGGGGGATGTCGAGGGCTTTAGAGACTAGGTCGTGGAGGGCGAAGTCTATAGCGCACTTAGCGAAGAGATGATTCTTAGCAGCCTTATACATCTTATCGAATATGGCCTCGAAGTTGAAGGGGTCTTCCCCGATAATCGCCGGGGCAAGCCAGTCTTGAATGACATACTTGATGCTTTCGACTGGCTCACCAAACTCTGCGACTAGAGGCACAGTTTCGCCTATACCGAAGACTCCCTCGTCGGTCTCTATCTTAACC
>QMRH01000068.1 GCA_003650675.1 Thermoprotei archaeon
CCCTTTTCGGGCTTCCCCCACCACCCACCCCACATCCCGGGCGGAACCTATTCAAATAAAATAACCCCCAATTTACAAAGGCCTCGACACTACAAAAATTATCGTATATCACGAACACAACACAATATGTTTCTGCCCCCTTATCCTAGGTCCTCAATAGCTCTTTCTAGCTCCTTTATAGCGATATCTGCTGGGTTAGGGACAACTGAAGCAAACCCTATAAGTCTCTAGGGTTCGCCTCTTTATATGTTTTATATGTTTTGGTCATCGGCTCATCCTCTTCCTCCTCAGTCTGGCTTTATCCTTCATTGGAGAGGCGTTCACCGCCGACCCCCGGGCGACGGCACATCTACATATAATGTTTCCCCAAAGAAAAATATAAACACAACACTTTTAGCCCATTCCTCAGGGATATGGAGATGGAAAGTTGACAACCACCTTGATTTCCAATCACTACACCATACATCTTTACCTTATAAAGGCTAAATTGTTCTACTAAATAGTAAGGCCAAGCCAGGATTTTATACCTTAAAGTTTGTGGCGGGCCCGCCGGGATTTGAACCCGGGACCTCTGGCTCCGGAGGCCGGGATATAAAAAACAAGTTCCCGAAGGAAACATAGTTTTGGAAACGCTCTTCATAATGGATTATCAGCCAAGATGCTAACATGAGACTCTGGGGACAATCTTGTTTAAAAGAATTGAGGAAATTTTACGTAAACTATTAGACAGCATTTTTAATTAATTGAAAGCTGGCATTCTCTACTGTGGATTTTAGTAAAACAGGGGGTTTAGATTGCGAGTAATCCTAGTTCCTGTAGCTTGGATGCGATTTTCTTTGCGAGGCTTCTAGACTTTGTTTTGAAGAAGACCAGGTTTCCAGCTTCCTCTATGATTACCGCCTCTGTAGTTTTAAGGTATTCTAGTGCCTTTCTTTTTGCAGGTATCACATAATAGCCCTGGGGGTCTTTTCTCCCCAACAATTCCATGGACATCATTCAACCATCTTATTGCATTATTAGTCTATTTAATATTTCATCCTTTTTAAAGAGGCTTTACGCAGTTTTCGACTAATAACTGGTGTATAATAGTAGTATAGTGGTTGGTCGGGTTGGTAATGTTTTTAACTTGACTGTGGATATTTGTCCTATGTTGTGGGATGCTCTGTGGAGGGCCTTTATAATGCTTTTTATAGTCTTTGATGCTATAGGTAATATACCTATATTCTATGCTCTTACAAAAAATATGGATGAAGGTAAAAGATGGAGGATTTTCGTGAAATCCCTTTTAATAGCATCCTTTCTGCTTCTTTTCTTCATGGCGTTTGGATGGAGCTTCCTGGCATACTACGGGATAACGTTAGACGACTTCAGGATAGCGGGTGGAATCCTTCTCCTGATAATAGCTGTTGAAGAGGTTTTTGGAAGAGTGGAAGCACAGTTAATTGAAAGCGGAGATATTGCTGTAGTGCCGATGGCAACACCCTTGTGGGCTGGGCCGGGAAGCATTTATACTGTCATGTATTTGACGGCGCTTTACGGATACCTGCCAACCATGGTATCTATACTCCTTAACGCGCTTGTAGCATTACTATTGCTGAAGATCAGTGAAACCCTTTTAACTAAAGTCGGTAAAAACCTGATAATGGTTCTCTCCAGGCTCATGGGTCTCATTCTAGCTGTTCTAGCGGTCTCCATGATAAGGCAGGGGGTGCTAAACCTTATACATTAGCCGTATTTTCTCTTAAAGCTACTTCCCTTGATGTAGAATTCACAGTAGGGATCTCCCATCGCAATACACTTAACTTCGACGGCTGATACCTCTTTTTCGAGGAGCCTGCTCGCCCACCCAGCCAACATCCCCCTTATGAAGTGGCTTGAAGGCTCATTCCCTCCCTTAAATAGCTCGCATTCAAAGGAGTCCCATACCCTAGCTATTACCAAGCCGCCTACAGTGTCTATTTTAATCCATTTCAGTATACCGAACCCCACCTGCATAAACATGGCTTCACTCAGTTTAACCAGATTCTCGAAGCTTTCTCCCGCGACCTTTTTATGTGCACTAAAGTAGTTTGCACCCATCTCGAACCCTATATAATATAGTATTGCAGCATACCCGCTGCCAAGTCTTTCCCGTAGATTACGTGCAAACGCCCTGTAGCCTGGCTCCCTCAGTATAATGGCCCGTTCACCCCAAAGTTTCGGGGGAAAGAACCGTCCCGAGGTGAAACCGTCGAAAAGGGGGTCGATAACCTCTACATCAGCTATCTGCTCAATTTTCAAAAGCTCTTTAGCTATTTCGCCCGGGGGGGGGAATCTGCGAAAAGAAGTATGCACACCGGTTTTTCAGGCCTAGGTCTAGAAACTTTTATGTGTACAAGCTGGATTCTCTTTTCGGTGAAAACCCTTAACACTTCAGCTAATATTTCAGGTTCAAAGGGTACACTGGTCTTCAAAACGACGTTAAACCCATATATTTTTTTACCGGGTAGATAAACAAACCTGCCAATCTCATACGATCTGCATTCCTTGATCTCCCTACTGGGGAACATTGCTATCAGTAATATTAATGCTGTTAATACTTTATTAATTTTATAAATGAATATTCTTTCAGGCTGATGCGGTCTCCTAATCATTTAGCCGTTTTTGGTTTAGCATGGAATTTTTTAGAAATGTATTCCTCCAGTTTCGTTATCACGGGCTTGTGAAAGCCGAGAAACACTCCTCCACTCTTTCCCCCTACATAGACCTTGTCATCTATTTTGCCGAGATATCGTGCAAGGTCATCACATTCTATCAGAATAGTGTTTGCTTCAATGGATTTTCCTTGTAGGTTAATGCTGTAACTTCTGTCGAGGAGCAGAACAATCTTCCCCTTCCTTACCTTGAAATCCAAGTATTTTGCTTTACCAGGTGGTACAATATAGTTAAATACTTGATGTTCTAGATCCATGTGGGTTACGCGTGCAAGAGAGTACCCCTTTAAATGCAGGTAAATCTCCGCATCTTCAATCAAATTTTTTTCAAAACCCCTTAGGAACCATACCCTGGCTTTCAATGGGAACTTGCCTGGAGCTGGCCCGGTCACAGATACAGTGCCTCATTTTAGTAAAGCTGGTGAAACTAATAAAATTTTCAGGGAACACCTATTGCCGGGCATTGGAGACCCCTAGTTGATGATTCCCATTCTTTATTGAAGCTTTCTTGGCAGCTTCTATCAGCCTCCCGTACTGTATTTAATGTTTTCCAGCTAAAGACTATTTGTTTATTTGAGTGTTTAGGGTGTTTTGGTAATTATGGGAGCTCGAAGCTTATGTATGGTGTTTTATCTACTCGCCTCAGATGCCGTCAGGCTTAGCCGATGACGGCGCTCCCCCGTAACCCGCACCCTGCGGTGGCGGTCAATGTAGCACCCAGTGAACCACCAATTAGAGATGAGGCGGCTGAGGGAGAAACCCACACAAGTTCCCATAGTTTCAAAAATAATGCACGGGCAACCACAATTATATAGTACAATGTATTTTCGATAAGGGGCGTCAGATGAATGTGAGTTGTTTAGCGAACCTAAGTGGAAGAAATGTCATTATATTCGGTATGGGCGGTGGAGGAGACATTGTTGGAGCTGCAGCCATAGCACAGGTTTTAGAGGATTTAGGTGCAAATGTTGTTCTGGGAAGCATCGTCTGGGAGAGATTTACTGTAGACAGGGTTCCCGGTCCCGTACCTTTTCATGAGATTCGTGGAGGTGACAGGATATCTGGTAACCTTATTCTAGTTAATGGAGATGAATATGCTGTTAGAGACGGGTATAAAGTAGTTTTCCAAGCAGTTAGAGTTGCTAGGTTACTAGGTGGTAAAGTAGCTCTGCTAGATTCATCGTCCGGTGCGCTGGGCATCGAAAAGGGTTTAAACGATGCTATGAAGCTACTTGGAGTAGAGGCCGTGGTAGCTGTAGACGTGGGAGGCGATGTGCTGGCCAAAGGCGTGGAACAGGACTTGTGGAGTCCATTAGCTGACTCTGTTAGTCTAGCGGGCGTCTACTCCTCCAATGTGCCCGTAAAGCTTCTTTGTGTAATAGGGTTAGGCGTAGATGGCGAGCTGAAGCCGGGCTACCTTCTCGAAAGAATAGGGTTGCTGGCTCGAAAGGGGGCATTGGTCGACATTAAGGGAATAGATCTACACGCTGCTACTGTTTTAGAGAAACTTATAGAGGGTGGTGTGGTGACCGAGGCTTCAAAGCTTATTCTTGAAGCATATAAAGGCCATATAGGACGTAGAGTGATTAGGGGTGGTAGCAGAACTGTAGAGGTTTCGCCCATTGCAGCTGTAGGCTGGTTTCTCGAGGTTTCAAAGATTTTTAAGGATCTACCGTTAGCATGCCTGGTTAATGGAACAAAAAGCATACATGAAGCTAGAATGAGGCTCAATGAGGCGGGCGTGGCCACAGAACTCGATCTAGAGGAGGAGATCTATAAAATGTTTGAGGGTTGTGGAAAACTCGATTTCAATATGATCCTTGAAGCTAGAAGAAGGGCTTTAAACAAGGTGAAAAATAGATCTAGGGGCTATTTTTTTAAAGGATAAAACCGCTCATTTAAACATGTGTAGACTTTTAGGAATAACGTATGTCAAGGAACCTGACTTAAGCCTTTTTACCGCCTTTATTCGAGCTTCGCAACATGACTTTATAGCTGAAGAATGTTACGGCTTTCGGTCACATAACCATGGTTGGGGGCTGGCCGTCTCCACTGATAAGGGTAGAACACTGTTCTATAAGTTTGTTATCCCATGCTGGGATGACGAGATGGTGAAAACATTATTGAATCCACGTGTTCTTGGCGGTTGCGGAATATTGTTGCTTCACTCGAGGAGGGCTAGTGCGGGGACGCCTATAGACTCCTTTTCCGCCCACCCTTTTTCGACGATGTTAGTCGACGGAAGCAATATATATGTGGTGCAGAACGGGGGCCTAGACAAGGAGAAAACCTACAGTATGCTTAAAGAAAAATTTGGACTCAAGCTTGAAGCAGTATCCGATACACTTCTCTTCACAAGGTTGCTGGCAGAAACCTACAGGGATATGGGGATAGAGGAGCCTAGTGAGAGGCTTTTAAGAGCCTTGAAGACTCTCTACAGGAAACTTATGGAAAGAGGAGCGACTGGAGGGTTAGCAAACACCTTTATTCTACATAGTCTTCCAGGTGATAGATCATACATGGTAGCCGTCAGGTTTATTGCCAATGAAGCTGAAAAAGCGTTAAAATACGGGGAACTCTTTACCTCCAAAAACGATGATTTATTTGTGATCGCATCGAGTACCGTGGCTCGTCTACTAGAGGAGCAGGGCTACAGAATGGCTCCCCTAAAGAAAAACGGTATACTACTGATTAAAATCGAAAAAAGAGGGATTTTAACACATTTCCATGTACTCTAAGTTCCTCCTTTTTAAGGAATACTCTTTTTATCGGATACGCTTCCCATGTATAAATCATACATTGCTGCTGCGGACCAGAAGCGTGATACTATTTTCTCGAGACCCGGATATTTTCTCTCGTTAAGCCATAGCTCGGTATATGTGCTGGAGAGCCCTATGAAATCCGCGATCAAAGCCTTCTTCTTTATCTTCTTTAGGGCGACTTCTAGGAATCTCTTGATGAAAGCAAGGTCTCTTGGTAGAGTCACATCTCTTAGCTTATGTATGACTTCCTCCCAGAACTTTAGAACAGGAACTTCCTTGATTTTCGCTGAAGGTAGAAAGAGGACGGGTTTGATGAAGTCTGCTATCTCTGGTCTTCCAAAGAGTTTTCTAGCCTCCAGTACTTTTTCGTCCTCTCCTGTTAAAGCCATCCACTTTTCCTCCCACTTGCCGTTGCCTTCAGCATACTCCATGGCGGCTAAAATCAAGGGGTCTAGAAACGAGAATAAGCATTCTTCTCCATCATCACCCCATGCTGTCACCATGAAACCCATCACTTTTTCTTCTTTAGCTGCCTGGAGGAAGTTCTTTAAGTTTGTTAAGGCGTTTTCAAAATTAGGATAATATCGACGCCAATTCCATAAACCTGGGCACGCGATCTGCCTATATCCTCTCTCCTTAAACAACTTTATTTTCTCCCTAAAGTGCTGGACCGGTCTCGGAGAATAATCCCAGTTTGCTATAATCACGTTCCTCCAGACAGGTTTTTCCAATATTTTCTCCCAAAGCTCCTTTTCCTCCTTTCTCAAGTACATGCCTGCCAGCATATCTCCCCAAAGTAGCGGGATCTTCCCTTTACTCCTGACAATATTTATAAGGTCCGAGTGGTGGTCTGCATACAGCTGGGGTCCCTTGAATTCCAGGGTTTTATCCAGGCTTCTACCTCTCCCCAAAGCCCAGGTCTCGTCTCCACCTATATGAATATACTTAGAAACTGTTTTTTCCAAGGCTTCTTTTAACAAGTCTTTTGCAAAATTCCTTGCTTCTTCGTCGAACACATTTAAGCAGCCTTCTGAGGGTCTATACCATTCACTATATTTTCTGAAGGCGGGTAAGGTCAGGATGTTCTCCATGTGTCCCGCCAGTTCCAGGGAGGGGAAAACCTCTATCCCAAGTTTTGCACCGTATTCCACAACGGTATTCCATTCCTCTACAGTTAATCTACCCCTTTCAGCCCCTATCTCAGGATACTTTTCCCAGGGGAACAGGTCCTCGAAGTATATTGCAAAGTAGTTGTATTTTAGAAGGAAGAGCCATCTGAGGATCCTCTTAAAGGTATCTACCTTTGGTACAGCACCTCTAGCTATATCTAGGTGGAATCCCCTGAATTCGAAACAGAATTCTTCCTTGATCTCTACTTCAGGTAGTTTCCCTTTACATTGCTTCACCAACTGTATTATGGTAGCGTAGCAGGTTTTTTCATCACCCCAGTATTCGATAACACCATCCTTAACCCTGACACCTGTCCCCTCCTCTTCTACAGGTTTTATAACCCAATCTCCAGCTTCCAAGCCAAATTCCTCTGCTAGGAAGCTAGGGAAGTTTTTGAATCCATTGAAATCAAACCATCTACCAGTAAATCTAAGCTGTTTAGGCTCCGGTATAATTTCTATACATTTCTTCATGAAATAAAATTAGTATCTAATATTATAAAAACCATATGCTTTGATCAAGCTAAAAACACATGTTTCCGACAACATCCCTCTTATAGCAGGTTTCCATGGATTTTGACTATACAATTGTATAAGGTTGCATGTAGATAAGTGCATTTAAGCGCTACTTGTTGATAGGAAATTTACGTTTTATCGTAGAATAAAATTAAAATTGTTTACATTGTCTACTATTATAGGTGGGATTATTGAAGCTTCCCGGTGGAAGGTTAATTTATGTTGTGATTATTGTAGCGATACTAGGTGTTGCTGGTTTCCTAGTGTACCAGCAGTTTATGGCGAAAAGCTATGTAGAGCTCGTGAACGTTGATTTCGTCTTAGAGTCGAGGAACTGGAGGATCCTACGAATAATTAAGGTGACTATACGGAATACCGGTAGCGACAACGCTACAATTAATTTGGTTACTGTGAATGGGAGGACTTTGAATACATGGGGGCCTAGGGGCCTGATAATATATCCTGGTGAAGTAAAAACCATTGAAATATATTATCCCTGGAAAGGTGAGGAGTGTAATGTAGTCATCGAAACCAACGTTGGTAAAGTTGAGTTCAAAAAGAAGTCTCCAGAGGTAAGGAAAATATCGATAGGAATACAGAATACGGCTGGAGAGGATATCGATGAAATAGTTAGCTTTGGGCTGTTTTTTGCTGATGGTGAGGTTAAGCCTGGCGAGGTTAGGGTTTTGGATGAAAACGGTGTTGAAGTATTAAACCAGATGTGGGGCATAGTAACATACCAGTCGGGATACGTAAAAACAGCA
>QMRH01000069.1 GCA_003650675.1 Thermoprotei archaeon
CCCGTTCCAGATACACCTGGCGACAAGGGAAGAAGCGGAGCGGAACCCCATATACCGCTCAGCCATCCGGGAGGGGGAGGCCGTATGAGCAGGGACCAGGCCGTAGGCGTCCTGCTCATGCTCGCCGGGACGCTAGGTATAATCCTATACGGCTGGCTGGTGTTCCTGACGGAATGGTCCATACTGATCCTAAAGATAACAGGGTTCGCGGTGGTCGGCGCGCTCCTAGCCATACTAGCCTGGATAGGGTACATGCTAGCAACCACACCGCCGCCAAGACCCGTAGAGGAGCCTGAGAAAACCAAACCTTGAAGAAGCGTAAACTATCCCTAAGGCTGAGGTACAGGGGCAGGGACGTGACGCCCCGGCTGTCCGGCAGGCTTAGGGGCTACCTCAGGGAGAACTGGGGAGCACCATTCATAACAGCGTTCATGACCCTGCTCCTAACAGCCGCGGGATACCTAGCCGCGGGCCTTGAGAAGACCGCTAACCTGCTGGCGGAGTACGCATACTACAGCCTAGTTATTGGCGTAGTCCTGCAGCTGGTCTGCTACCTGAAGTACGGCGGGGAAGAGGAATAGCAAACCCGGAGGTCTCTGTGATAATACCGGCCTACAGGCTTGAGAAGCGTATAGGTCTGACCGTGAGGAGGGTTTCAGCCCTTCTGGATAAGTTGGGTTTAGACTACGAGGTAATAGTCGTGGACGACGGGAGCCCAGGCGACGGCACATGGGTGGAGGCTATGAACTCATGCGGCAACGGTAGGGTTAAGGCTTTTAGGTATAGTGTAAACCGTGGTAAAGGCTACGCCCTCCTATACGGGTTCAGGCACAGCCGCGGGAGGCGGATAGTTTTCTTCGACGGAGACCTAGATGTCCACGAGGGACAGATAGAGGTTCTCCTAGACTGCTTAAAGGGGGCGGACTGCGTCATAACGTCGAAGTGGCACCCGGCAAGCAAAACCGTAGCCACGCCGGATAGAAGGCTTCTGAGCAAGTGCTTCAACCTACTGGCTAGGCTACTAACCGGTTTGAGGCTTAGGGACACCCAGACTGGTGGAAAAGCGTTTAGGAGGGAGGTCCTTGAAGACATCGCGCCCCTGCTCACGGTTAAACGCTACGCTTTCGACGTGGAGCTGTTGACAGCCGTGACCGCTAGGGGATATAGGATAGCCGAAGCCCCAGCCCTATACCCCATCGTTCTCAGCAGGAGGTTCAAGCTCCGCGAGATCTTCAGGATGCTCCTAGACCTACTAGCAGTAACATACAGACACAGAATAAAGAGACAGTACGTAGGGAAAGGCTGAAGTGGAAACTCTTAGGATAGCTTGGTTCAACTGGAAATGTATCAAACACCCCGAGGCTGGCGGGGCGGAGGTCTTCACCCACGAGGTAGCTCGCCGACTTGCGGGTAAGGGGCATGAAGTTACACTCGTAACAAGCAGGCCTAAAGGACTTCCTGCTGAAGAGAAGATAGAAGGCTACAAGGTTCTGAGAGCTGGGGGAAAGTACACAGTCTACCTTAAAGCTAGAAAAATCTACATGGAAAGGATTAGAGGTAAGGCCGATTTGATAGTAGACGAAATAAATACCCTGCCATTCTTCACCGTTAAATACGCTAAGGAGCCCGTAATAGCCCTCATACACCAGTTAGCTAGAGAATACTGGCTTATAGAAGTCAAACCGCCTCTATCATGGATAGGCTACCTTTTAGAGCCAAAATACCTAAGCCTATACAAGAATATTCCCACAATTACGGTATCCGAATCCACCAAACGAGACCTAGAAGAGCTAGGTTTCGAAAGAACACATATTGTACCCGAAGGGCTAAACATGAAGCCGTTAGAAAAGTTTCCTGAGAAGGACAGCGACCCGGCGATAATATTCCTTGGAAGACTGAAAAAGTCTAAACAGCCAGACCATGCTGTTAAAGCCTTTAAGCTAGTGGTTGAGGAGGTGCCGGATGCAAGGCTCTGGATAGTAGGAGATGGCCCTCTAAAGTCGAAGCTAGAAAAACTGGTTAAAAGGCTTGGGTTAGAGAAGAAGGTAGTGCTATGCGGGAAAGTAGATGAGAAAGAGAAAATAAAGCTTCTAACTAAAGCTCAGGTCTTAGTATTCCCAGCTGTTAGAGAAGGATGGGGTCTAGTAGTTACAGAGGCAAACGCTTGCGGAACACCAGCAGTCGGATACGACGTGCCCGGGCTTAGAGACTCCATAAGACACCGGGAGACTGGTATACTTGTGCCGTCTGGCGATACAGAGGCCCTAGCAGAAGCCCTAACAAGCCTACTCATAGACGATAGGCTTAGAGAGAAGCTGTCTAAGAACGCTTTAGAATGGAGCAAACAGTTCAGCTGGGATGATACAACCGAAAGGTTTTGGAAGGTATTAGAGGATGATGCAAGAATATAGCGAGAAGCATGTACACTTCATAGACTTTTCCCTACCAAAGTTGCTTGAGGAATTTCTAAACAGTTTCATCGAGAAAGTAGAGGATTTTTCAATCCTAGACCTTGGATGTGGTGACGGCAGACTTCTATACGCCATGTACAAGAAAGGTTTGCTCAGAAACGCTGAAAGGGTTGTAGGCATCGATATATCAGAGACGAGGATAAGTAGGTTGAAGAAGACATGTCCGTTCGCTGAAGGCATAGTCGCCGACGCATGCAATCTAAAGCACATACCAGACAATTCCTTTGATATTGCAGTATCTTCTCAAGTAATAGAGCATGTTTCTAATGATAGACACATGCTAAAAGAGGTTTATAGGATACTAAAGCCCGGGGGAGTCTTCTATATTTCATCTGTGATAAAGAAATGGTACGGATTTTGGATTTACTGGAACAATGGCTTTAAACTGGATCCTACTCATGTAAGAGAGTATAGGTCTCCTGAAGAATTTTTAAATCTGTTAAAATCGGAAAGATTTCAAATTATGAGATGGGAAACAAATAAAGTTAGTTACCCAATACTTGACTTAATGTTAAGAGGACTAATAAAAGTAGGTCTAGTTAAAGCATCTCCCGATTTTTATCTTAAACATCAACTTTTGGCAAAAATAAGAAACCTTATAAAAATCAGAGTTATTGGTTATCAAACCATAGAGGCCCTTGTAAAAGTGAGAAAATGAAAAATGAACCTTTGGTTTCGGTTGTAATCCCGACGTACAACTCGGAGAAGACGTTGCCAACATGCCTAGAGTCGATAAAGAGGCAGACATATAGAAACGTAGAGATTATCGTGGTTGATAGCTTCAGTAAGGATCGAACAGTAGAGATTGCAAGGGAATGGGGAGCAAGGGCTGTCCTAACACATGGCGGTTTACTATGGGCACGATATATAGGGCATCGCTACGCAAAGGGGGCAATAGAGCTCCTGCTAGACTCCGACCAGATTTTACAGCCTACAACCATAGAACGCGGGGTTAGAATGGTAAGGCGAGGCTACGATATGGTGATCCTCGAGGAATCGAGTTATAAACCCAGCACGCTTACGCAGTGGCTATTCTATATTGACCGAAGATATGTACACAAAATAAAAGATTATAATCCACTACACGGTGTTCTCCTAGCAAGAATGTACACAAGAGAAATACTAGACAAGGCATTTGAATCGATAACACATAAACTACCCGTGAAACTTATGTACAGGCTAGTATCACAAGATCACGCTTTAATATACTATGAAGCTTGGATCCGCTCAAAGAAGCTATGCATGATAGACGATGCGGTTTACCACGTAGAGCCCGAAAGTCCGAGCTCACTAATAAGGAAGTTCTATAGGTATGGTAAAACCGAGCTAGACCTAACAAGATACTACCCTGAGCTAACTAAGAAAAGAACTCCTAGAAAAGTAAATCCCCACCCAGAAGCCTTCATCTCACTAATGCTATGGAGCCTAAAAGCCATACCTTACCTCATCGGGAGATTGAGTCAATACACCTAAGAATCATTAAAATAATGAACACGAAAGGAAAGATAGGAACATAAGGCCAATAGATTGCTTAAGCGCGGTCATTTTTTCCATTTCTTTGTGTACGGCTTTGCAGAGATCAAGAAGCCGTTATCAATACACCTTAAAGTCGATTGAGAGGTAAACCTACAAGAACATCGAGATGGTTGCGGTAAATGACTTTAACGCAGGTAGAATCGTAGAGATTGCAAGGAGTTACGGAGCTAGGGTTGTTCAGGTTCGTGGGGAGAGAGCCAAGGCTAAGAATGTTGGAGTAAAATTAGCGAAGGGAGAGTTTGTTCTTTTCGTTGATAGTGATATGGAGTTAACTCCAAAGGTTGTTGAAGAGTGCTTGGAAGCTATTGAAAGTGATGAAGGAATTGGCGGAATTATAATACCTGAGTTTTGAGAGAAGTTTTTACGCTGGAACTGAGGTGGAGTCTGCAAGGTTCTTCAGAAAAGAGTTAATTAAAAAGTAGATGGCTTTGACAAGGATATCGTGTTTTTTGAAGAGAGCACATTGCCACAGAAGATAGAAGCTTTAGGGTTTAATGTTAGAGCAAGGATTAATGCTGAGATCTTACATCACGAAGATGACTTCTCGCTTTTAAAATGGTTGAAAAAGAAGTATTATTACGGAAAAACTGCTTAGATATGCTGAATACGGAGTCAGGCAGATAAGCCCGTTAAGAAGGTTTGGATTGTTTTTAAGAGATAAAATGTTCTATTTGAGACCTTTACTGGCTTTAGGTGTCCTGATGTTAAAGAGTTTGGAATATGCATCGGCTGGAGTGGGGTATTTGGTTGGGAGGGTGAGAAAATGAACGATCACCCATTAGTCTCCGTAGTGATTCCAACATACAATAGAAAGAATAAACTAATTAGACTGATAGATTCGATCCTACAAAGCGACTATCCTAAAGAGAAGTTAGAAATAATCGTTGTTGATGACGCTTCGACTGATGGAACTTATGAAGAAATCAAAAAAAGATTCCCTTGGGTTAAATATGTGAGGCATAAAAACGAAACATTAATCGCTAAGTCCAGAAATGATGGCATCTTAGTGGCATCGTCGGAGTTAATATTTTTTGTTGATGATGATAATGTAATTGATAGAAATTGTATAAAAACACTTGTGAATGTGATGTTAGAACATCCTGATATCGGCGTCGCTGGTCCAGTAACGTATTATTTAGAAAAACCCGATATTATTCAGTATGCTGGAGCAATTTACGCCAAATTCACTCGAACTACAAAATTTTTGTTCCATAAAATGAAAGATAATGGATTCTTAAAAGGAAAAATTATTGATGTTGATGGTATTGCAAATTCCTTCATGTTAAGAAAATCTCTTGCGATCAGGGCTGGTTTAATTCCATGGAAAAGAATACCTTGGAATGGAGAAGATGGATATTTGCAATATAAAATAAAAAAGTTGGGCTATAGGGTTGTAATTATAGGAGACGCAAAAACTTACCATGATATACCTATTGACTCTAAATCAAAGTATAATCCAATGCGAATATATTATGCTCTAAGATCAAAAATTATTTTTCATAAAGATTTAGATGAAAAAATACAATTTTTATCATTTATTATCTCGCTACCGATATATATTATTTGGTATTTGTATATAGCTATATGCTCCAAAGAAAAGATAAAATGTATAAAAGCTTCAATTGAAGGGTTCATAGATGGACTATTAGGAAAAAAGGGAATAAAATATGTCTAGTAAACCTGTTGTATCCTGTATAATAACAACGTACAATAGAAAAGATTTACTAAAAAGATGCTTAATCTCTATAATTAATCAAGAATATAAAAAATACGAAATTATTGTTATAGATGATGCATCGACTGATGGAACATACAAATTCTTACAAAGGTTTATCAAAAAAAATTTGAAGAAAGATCAAAATATAAACATAATAATTATAAGGAATAGAACACCAAAATTTGCTGCTGAGAGCAGGAATATTGGGGCTAAATTTGCTCGAGGAAAATATTTATTTTTCATTGACGATGATGTTGAGTTAGATAAAAACTGTATTAAAGAACTAGTAGACTTCATGGAAACTCGCCCGAACTTTGTCGCTTCAACACCTTTAATTCATGATACTAAAGGTAAAGTGTGGAATGCGGGAGTAAGAAGAGCTTATTTAGGATTTAATTTTTCGCATTCCGTATCTAGTCAAGAAAAATATATTGTTGTAGATGAATGTATAACTGCGTATATTATCAGTAAAAAATGTTTTGATAAGATTGGAGGATATAATGGTAGATTTAAGTTTTACTATGAGGAAAGTGAAATGTTTCATAGATTAAAAAAGACCACAAATAAAAAAATTGCCTGTGTTTTAGGAGCAAAAGCTTACCACCATATTCAGAGAGATAAATTATGGAAAATTTCACCACAAAAAGCATATTTACTTGGTAGAAATAGGGTATGGTTTTATAAAGGATGGTGTAGCTCTACGACGCATTACATTCTTTGCGTGATCACATGGGTCATTTTGTGCACCACGTTTTATCTAATGAATTTTATTAAGCATAGGAACCTTAATGCATTCAAATTTCTGATGAGAGGTGTAAAAGATGGCTTATTCACACTTCCTTAAGAAGGAAAGTTGGGGGCAAAAAATTGAACCATGGCATAGAAAAGCTCTAGGTCATGTGATCCGTCATTTACTTAAGGAAAAGAATGTGGTCTCAGATCAGCTTCGCATTTTGGATATTGGGTGTGGCAAGGGAGTGATCTCGGAGTACTTCATGAAGAATATAAAGAGGTGTTTTCATGTAAATGTTGAGGTATATGGTATCGATATTGTTGAAGATTTCTCCATGAGTGTTAAAAGTAGAGGTGCTAGATTCTACAAATGCGATGTTTCTTTCGAAAAGCTACCCTTTCCTGACGACTACTTTGATATAGTATTGGCATTTGAGGTAATAGAACATTTGTTGATTCCAGAAAATTTTCTACATGAAGCGTACAGGGTTCTTAAAAACGACGGAATAATAATAATAACAACTTCTCCAAACCTGCGATGGTGGGCCAATATTCTTCTTCTAATTCTTGGGTATCAACCATACATACCTGATACTGGTTTCTACAAAAACTATGGAACGTTCTCAGAAGTTGAGCCCGGAGGGCATATTAGAGCCTACACTCCAAAGAGTCTAAAAGAGATAGTTAGGTCTAGTGGATTTAGAGTTGTAAAGTTGATAGGGATGCCTCAACCATATCAGCCAAACAAAAAGTGGAAATTGCTGTTTAAAGCTTGGGATAAATTAGTATCAAAATGTTTTCCAGGATTAGCTTACGATTTAATGCTAATAGCTAAGAGGGGTTAACCATGAAGAGTTATAGCTTGTTCGATGAATTTAGGTTATTGGATATATTGCTAGGTATTCTTTCAATAATATTGATTATTACCGTATTATTTGTCTACTACTATCCGTGTATTCGTAAGCATTGCATCATCTATTTCTGGGATGATGTCTTTCCTTTTGATCCTAGTGTAGGTTTGGACTTGGCACTACACTTATGGAGATATTTTGAACTGGGCAAAGTAAGTTTTAACCCGTTTCTCTTAATTACTTCAGTTTATTCCTTTTTATTCGGTCATACTTTCGGTCAATTTCTCCTTTTTGTCACAATGGTAGTGGGGGCATATCTCGCTATTGTTTATATGGTGAGATTTATTTTAAGACTAACTTCGACGTATGTGAGGAGTACATTTTACATAATTTTATCGTACCTTCTCGCTATATTTTACGTGTTTAACTCGTATGCATTTACCTATCCTTTCTTTAGTACCTCTAGGGTACAGATA
>QMRH01000070.1 GCA_003650675.1 Thermoprotei archaeon
GATAGCATGAAAGCTACTGCTACAATGTAGATTATTGTATTTATGATGTAGGCTCTCTTCTGCCAACCATACTTCTTAATGGTGGTTATGGCTTGTAGTGCTGCATAACCTTCCTTAGTTAGAGTATACCTACCATCACTGTTCAGCGCTATGAGGTTCTCCAGCTTCTTCAAGTGAAAATCTAGCTTACCACCACTCTTAATCCCAAGCTTCCTCTTTAACTCTGAGAAGCCCATGGGTCTCTCAGCAAGTAGCTTCAAAATCTTAATCCTAAGAGGGTGAGCTATCGCTTCAAAAGTCACATCAGATCCCATACCACATCTCACCAAGTGCTATTAAATCTGTAAACAAATATAATTCTAGGGTCGTAGACCAGGAGGTCGAGAAGACTAGACCAAAACAAATCTAGCTTAATCTTACCCGTCTTAAAGTTAGTTATATTCAACAAGCCCACGAGATACTCCCTAAATTGATGAATTATTACGGATATTTAACTTTTTACTGACTTAGAGAAGCTAGGGATAGGGACGAGGATTCATATATTCCTCCTGCTGGCTCTTATCGCCTTGCTGATCGTGGCTTGAACCTCTCTGGGGTTCTTGACGCAGTGTAGTTTGAGCGGTGTAACCCCCATGGCTTGGATAGTAAGGGTGCCCGTCCCGTACATTTTATCCCAGAACCCTACCTCTGTATTCACCTGCTGGATCATATCTAGTCCCAGTACATCGTAGTCTATACCTATCAGCCCCCTCCTGACCATGATCCGCCTATCTGTTAAAAGGTAGAACATGTTCTTCCAGACTAGTATGGCGTATATTGAGACGGCGAAGAACACGAGTATCCCGATGCCATACCAAAAGCAGAAAAATAGCAGGATGGCGGATGCTGTGGGCGGAGGCATGGGATCCAAGATCCTTGAGTAGAGGTGTGGGATAGGCTGCTTCAAGCTGATTTATGCCATGAGAGTTGAATGAGAAGCTTATTTTCGGGCAATACGGTAAGGATACTCGATTCAAAGATAAAACCTCGCCCACTCTAGCTCCAATCTCATAGATTGTCTCCAGGTTCGCTGGATTGTTGAGTGGCGTCTATCCAATAAATATCCGCTAGATCTCTAGTATACCTCATTTTTACAGCGTGACAGTCGCTGGATTTTTCCCAGCGACCGGTAATTTACTGTTTTATGGATGAATATTATAATTTAAATGGTATTTCTACGGCTTTGAAGGATGCTCGAAAACGCGTAGAGGACCGTTTTCACCTTAGGTAAGTTTATATGCTGTTTGATGATAAATTGGGTATGGATGCAGGCCACCTGGTAATCTACTGGAGCCTAAGCCTCCAGATACAGGCCGCCGGGGTCTCTCTAGGAGCCCGTTTAAGGGCTATGAGGAAAACAGTAAATAAGCTAATCAACATCCATGATGGATGGATCCCATATCAGAAGTTAAAGTAGTGAAGTACCATGAGAAAAAGGAGAAGGAATGTGAGGGGATTATGCGCATTTCACGTTGATAAGTCCATTGAAGAGGCTTTAGATGATTTGAGGAGCATCGGTCTAAAGATGGGGGGCTATTTAACCCCCGACTCGGATTCTAGGCATAGGTTTATTGAAAAAATATTGGATGACACCCAACAGACCCTTAATGTAGGGTCGTATCTATATACGTCGCGTATATGTTACTTTCGGAGGAGAAAACTTTATTGCAGGCTCTACTATGATTCTTTCAACGTCAATGTATTAAAAATAGCCCTGTTCGTGTCGTTTGATAAGGGTGTTTTAAGGGCGCTCTCACAGCTTCTCGAGGCGCTAGGCTGGAGCAGAATACTGTACTTTGAAATAGTAAAATACTCGCACCCACAGCATCCCGGTAAAACATTCCTCTAAGATAGGATTCAAATGAAACGATACGCTCTTAAAATTTTTTATATAGGTTCAAGATACCATGGTTTCGCCATCCAGCCGGATAAATTGACAGTTGAGGGTGAGCTTATATCCGCACTTAAAAAATGCGGGTATATAAAAGACCGAAAAAATGCAAAAATAAACTATGCATCGCGGACCGATAAAGGTGTACACGCTGTTTCCCAGGTTTTTGCATTCAATTCACTTAAACCCCTCATACCCATGCATGTAAACTCTTTTCTACCCCCCGATATAACCGTATGGGCGTACGCGTCCGTTGGAGACAAGTTTAACGCACGAAAAGACGCCACAGAACGCCACTACCTATATGTGCTGCCGATAATATCCAGCGTTTCGATCAAGAAAATAGAGGAAGCCTCTAGTCTGTTTGAAGGCCAACATGATTTTTCATCTTTTATGAGGAAACGCCAAAAAGTGATCTGGGAGATAAAAGAATTTAAGGTAAGCCAGCCACATGGAAGTCTGCTCTACATAGAGATTAAAGCTCCTTCATTTACAAGAGGAATGATTCTAAAAATGGTAGGTTCTTTGATAATGGTGGGTTTAGGGAAAATATCCCTCAGAGACCTTGAAAACGCCCTTGAGGGCAAAACGACATTAAATATTACCCCTGCACCCGCAGAAGGTCTAATACTACTTAATGTAAAATATAGAGAGGATATATGTTTTCAAGTTGAACCTAAAGCTCTTGAACGGGCTTTAAACAAGCTACAGGACGAAATAAAGAACCTTATTACGAAGACGTCTTCACGTTATGTTCTATTCTCACTTCTAAAAAGTATTGGCCATGCGTTTTTATAATGTTAACTCGAGAAAACGTAGATGACGTCCATTTTATCGGCGTCGAACACCTTTTTTAATTTACCTTCACGCTCGAGGGAAAGCAAGGTGTTATAGAGATCAACGGGCCTAATGTTATTCTTCCTGCTCCATTTATAGAGCTCGCTTTTAGCCACCTGTCTGGATTCCTCTAGATATTTTATTATCTTCCGGTAGACTTCGCTTTCCGGGAACCTGGCTATGGGTTCCTGTTCCTCCTTTCTGACATTCTCCTTCTTCACAGAGGATTTCTGCTGCTTGGAAGAGAGGTCCCCTATAAACCTTAATAATCCCCCTTCAGAGGATTCCATCTTGCGTTTCCTAGCACCCTTTTTATCTTTCAAACAGCAACACCATCTACGGTAATTATCCTTAGAGACAGATATTACTTTATTGTTGATCTTTACACTCTAAACTAAAAGCTTAAAAATACCTTTTCGGGCAAAGGGAGTAGAGAAGGAGAAGGACAACATGGTTAATGAAGCCTATACTAGGTTTAAAGATTTATGCCCGAACTGCGGTAGAGAGATAGATAGCAGTCGGCTAAGACTAATGGCTCCCTGCAGAAAGTGCCTTCCATTACCCGATGAGCAACTCGAGCTTCGTCTACAATCCATGTCCCAACTTGAATATAAAAAGTATATTCTCGGCGAATTACAGAAGAGAGGTAGTCTCAAAAACTTCTATCAAGTGGTGGAGCTTGAAGAAAAAGTCGAAAAACTCAACAACATGTTCAGAAAATGTCTAGGAAACGATATGTGGAGCGCACAGAGAACATGGATTAAACGAATAATAAGAGAGAAAAGCTTCGCGATTTTAGCTCCAACAGGCGTTGGAAAAACCGTTTTCGGCATCATGACTGCCCTCTATATGGCTTCTCAAGGCAAGCGTAGCTACATAATATTGCCTACCACACTTCTTGTCAAACAGGTGAAGGAGAAGGCAGAGAAATTCGCTGAAAAGCTTGGAATAGACGCAAAAATACTGGCTTACGTTAGATTAAACACGAAAAAGAAGAAGGAAGAATTCAATGATAAAATACAACAAGGCGACTTTGGCATACTTATAACTACCTCCCAGTATCTCTCTAGAAACCTTCCTAGATTAAAACACCTTAAATTCGACTTCATCTTCGTCGACGATGTAGACGCGTTGCTAAAATCCTCCAAGAACATCGATAGAGTTTTAGTTCTGCTGGGTTTCCGCGAGGAAGATGTAGCAACAGCCCTGAGACTTATACGTGTCAGGAGACAAATAGCCTATTTTTTCTCACGTAAACTCGATGTACCCGAAGAACTTAAAAGAGAATACGAAAAGTTAGTAGAAAAAGTTTCTAAGGCTTTAAAAGAGAGAAAACCTGGAGTCTTGGTAGTTTCCACAGCCACGGGAAGAGTAAGGGGACAGCGGGTAAAACTGTTTCGCGAACTCCTTGGATTCGAGGTAGGTTCTCGAGCAGAATTTCTCAGAAACATTGCCGACGTCTACTTAAGACCTAAAACCACGTTAGAGAAAGCTGTAATCGATGTTGTCCAGAGACTTGGTAAAGGGGGATTAATATTCGTTCCAGTGGATAAGGGAGTCCAGTATGCAAAAACATTAGTCGAGATGCTTAGAGAAAACGGCATAAAGGCTGAACTAATACATGCACGCGAGAAAAAAGCTCTAGAAGATTTTATTCAAGGGAAACTGGACGTCGCCGTCGGAGTAGCGATCTATTATGGTTTACTAGTAAGGGGGCTAGATTACCCTGAAGTAATCCGTTACGCTGTTTTCGCAGGTATCCCTCGCTTCAAGTTTGCACTCGAGCTAACCGAGCCCAACCCCTCAAGATTACTACAGCTTCTCATAAACATACGCGAGGTTCTTGAAGGCGAAGAACTACGAGTTGCTGAAAAATACATTGTTTTCCTACGTCGAATATTTATGGAACTTGATAAAACAAAGCTCGTAATACTTTTTGAAGCTCTTAAAGAAGGAAGGGAGCTTTCGGGAACACTGAGACGCTATCAGGAGAGAGTGCTGGTTGCAACCGGGTTTCTAAGAGAACTGCTCTCGCGAAGGGACATTATCAATAAACTTAAGCACCTCCCCACCATTTCAATTAAGGAAGAAGATGGAAGACTCTTCATCTACGTGCCAGATGTAATGACCTATTTACAAGCCTCTGGCAGAACTTCAAGAATGTATGCTGGTGGAATCTCTAAGGGTCTTTCCGTGGTAATAATTGATGACGAAAAACTTTTCAACGGACTGGTACGCCAGAGTAAATGGTATAGTGAAGACGTTGAATGGCAACCATGGGGAGAAAAAAGAATAGAAAAAATATTGGTCGAAGTAGATAGAGATAGAGAGAAAATCAGGAAAATACTTGAAGGTTCGATAAGAGAAGCTGGCATAGAGCCATTACGTACTGCACTAATGGTTGTAGAGTCGCCTAATAAGGCCCATACTATATCAACATTTTTTGGTAGACCCTCAATACGTCGTATAGGACGTTACCCGGTCTACGAAATAGGCACCGGCGACCTACTGTTAAATATAATTGCAAGTGGAGGACACATATATGATTTAACCACTAAAGATGGGTTTCACGGCGTTGAAATTTCCGATGGCCACTTTACACCAGTGTATACCACCCTTAAACGTTGCAGACAATGTAATGAACAGTTTACAGATGAAGGCGATGGAAAGACATGTCCTAACTGTGGTTCAAGCGACATATACAATAGCATTGAGATAATAAATGTCATAAGAAGTTTAGCCCAAGAAGTCGATGTAGTTCTTATAGGTACTGACCCAGACACCGAAGGCGAAAAAATTGGATGGGATATTGCTATAACAGTTAAGCCCTTCACAAGCGGGATTAAAAGGATAGAGTTCCATGAAATAACTAAAAGAGCTATAATACAGGCCTTGAAGAATCCCCGAAGTTTAAATGAAAATCTCGTGGGAGCACAACTTGTACGTAGAATAGAAGATAGATGGATAGGTTTCGAACTTAGTAAAAAGTTGTGGAGTTACTTTGGCCAAAAAACCCTCTCTGCAGGCAGAGTACAAACCCCCGTCCTCGGATGGATTATAGAAAGATACAACGAACACCTAAAAAGCAGGAAGCTCATCTTCTACGTAACGCTGTCAAATAATCTTCAAGTAGCCTTTGATAACATAAGGTTGGAGGGTAGAAAGAAGAAGGAAGTTATAGAAGAATTAAAGGGTTATACTGTAACGTTGAAACGCGTTTCTTCGAATAAAGTCACCTTGAATCCTCCACCACCCTTCTCTACAGACACGATGCTCACTGAGGCTGTTAGAGCCTTAAAGACCGGTGTAGATGAGGTAATGCGTTTAGCACAGGATCTCTTTGAGCTGGGTCTAATAACATACCATAGAACCGATAGCACCCGTGTATCTTCGGCGGGACGAAAAATAGCCAAGGAATACATTTCGGAAAAATACGGGGAAGAAATGTTTGTTCCACGC
Organism: Thermoprotei archaeon; assembly: GCA_003650675.1. Lineage (GTDB taxonomy): Archaea > Thermoproteota > Thermoprotei > Thermofilales > B20-G17 > B67-G16. Next base: position 6,227 of record QMRH01000070.1, read on the forward strand.
GAATGGATGAAGGAAGGCGCGCACGAATGTATTAGGCCTACAAGACCTATAGACGTAGACCAACTTTCATCGTTGATAAGGGAAGGGGTTCTGCGTATAGCTAGACCTCTCACTCGAAGACACCGCCGTCTCTACGATCTAATATTCAGGCGGTTCATAGCAAGCCAGATGGCACCAGCAAAACTCATTCAAGAAGAATATCTTGTGAAACTAGGAGACTATAGTAGGAAAATAGGCGGCTACACTAAGGTAGAGAAAGAAGGGTTCCTAAAGGTATACCCGTCGGTAAAGTTGCTTCCGTATTTGAAAGAAGGAGAGTACTCGATAATAAACATCAAGGCAGTGAAGATAGCTACAACCCCCCTATATACACAGGCAGATGTAATAAGGCTGATGAAAGAACGTGGTATAGGAAGACCGTCAACGTACGCCAAAATAGTAAAAACTCTACTTGACAGAGGATACGTTTTCGAGTCTAAGAAAAGGAAACTCCTTATACCGACTAAGAAAGGCATTGAAGTGTATAACTACCTTTCAGAGAATTACAAGGCTCTTATATCGGAAAAAAGAACCAGAATAGTGGAGGCGAAAATGGACGAGGTAGAGGAAGGAAAAGCAGACTACCAGCAAGTACTACTAGAATTCTACAACGAGTTAAAGAAGTATATTAACCATATAGAGACCCGAACATTAAAGACCCCTGTATCCGAATCCCCTGGAGGATGACATATTGCATTATCTAGCTCATCTAAGTTAAAATTATTAGAAAATTTTTCTAAAACATGAGGAAGGAGGTCTACCGGTTGTTTATAATTATGGTTGTCGTATATTCTATCTTACACCATTTTTACTGTGTTAGGTTTAGGAGCATTCTAGCCAGTAAGGTTAGGTTTCTACCTCAGAGATGGGGGTTTCTCCTATTAAACTGGCTGTTTAGAGTTTTAATACCACTACTGCTAACCATAGGTTTAGGGGTTTCTCCTCTCGAAATAGGCTACAACATACCTTTAGACTGCATGAAAGCATCGCTCTTAACTACATTTTTAGCATTCCCAAATATCTTCATCAGTTTCACCTTAGTACGAATAGCGACTGAGTTTCTAAAAGAGGAAAAGGCTTTAAGAAAAGTTAAGAGGTGGCCTAGTAACGTGAATTATAGGGATTTCGTTGAAGGATTTCTCTCGGATTTCCTTGAAGAAGCTTTTTACAGAGGCTTTGTCTTTATGGGTCTGAGACTATTCGCTTGTTTGAGTATTTAGGATGTTTTGAAAACTTCGGAAACGTTACGTTTATATTTCTCTTCTACAATTATGGGTGACGAAGCCATCAGGCTTAGCCGATGACGGCGCTCCCCGTAACCCGTACCCTGTGGTGTGCGGGGATGTAGCTCCCGATGAGCCACCAATTAGAGATGAGGTGGCTAAGGGAGAAGCCCGTGCAAGATCCCATAATATCAAAATATCCAAAATAC